>NZ_WIJO01000085.1:0-5139 GCF_009496205.1 Streptococcus mitis | reverse complement strand
AATGTCTAGTAATTTTGTGATAAAATGTAATTGTTCCATATGAATCTTTCTAATGAGTTGTTTTGTTGCTTTTCATTATAGATATTATGGAACTTTTTTTCTACAACAAAATAGGCTCCATAATATCTATAGGGGATTTACCCACTACAAATATTATAGAGCCTTTTTTGAATAAAGCACTCTCCTATCTCAAAATACGCGAACAAATATGATATAATAGATTTATAGTGTAAAAAAATAACGAACAATTTTTTGTTAAATGCGAGGTTGAGAAATGAAGCTGTTAGTTGTCGGTTCGGGTGGTCGTGAACATGCGATTGCTAAGAAGTTGTTTGAGTCAAAAGACGTTGAAAAAGTCTTTGTGGCTCCTGGAAATGACGGAATGACTCTGGATGGTCTGGAATTGGTGAATATCTCTATTTCCGAACATTATAAGTTAATTGACTTTGCAAAGGCCAACGATATTGCTTGGCCCTTCATCGGTCCAGATGACGCCCTTGCGGCTGGGATTGTGGATGATTTTAATAAAGCTGGGCTCAAGGCTTTTGGTCCGACAAGATTGGCAGCGGAGTTGGAGTGGTCCAAGGATTTTGCCAAGGAAATTATGGTCAAATACGGCGTTCCGACAGCAGCCTATGGCACATTCTCAGATTTCGAGGAAGCCAAGGCCTATATCGAAAAGCAGGGTGCGCCTATCGTAGTCAAGGCAGACGGATTAGCTCTTGGGAAAGGTGTCGTCGTTGCTGAGACGGTTGAGCAAGCGGTCGAAGCCGCTCATGAGATGCTATTGGACAATAAATTCGGTGATTCTGGTGCGCGTGTGGTCATCGAGGAATTCCTTGACGGGGAAGAGTTCTCTCTCTTTGCCTTTGTCAATGGCGACAAGTTCTACATCATGCCAACGGCTCAGGACCACAAACGTGCCTATGATGGCGATAAGGGACCTAATACAGGTGGTATGGGTGCCTATGCGCCAGTTCCTCACTTGCCACAGAGTGTGGTTGATATAGCAGTTGACACGATTATCAAGCCAGTTCTTGAAGGCATGATCAAAGAAGGTCGTCCTTATCTTGGTGTTCTTTACGCAGGTCTTATCTTAACAGCTGATGGACCGAAAGTCATTGAGTTCAACTCTCGTTTTGGAGATCCTGAAACTCAGATTATCCTGCCTCGTTTAACATCTGACTTTGCGCAAAATATCACGGATATTCTCGATGGCAAGGAGCCAAACATTACGTGGAACGATAAGGGTGTGACTCTGGGTGTGGTTGTCGCATCCAACGGTTATCCGCTAGACTATGAAAAAGGTGTCAAGTTGCCAGCCAAGACAGAAGGCGACATCATCACCTACTATGCAGGGGCTAAGTTTTCGGAAAATAGCAGAGCACTGCTATCAAACGGTGGACGTGTTTATATGCTCGTCACCACAGCAGATACTGTGAAAGAATCCCAAGACATCATCTACCAAGAACTCTCCCAACAAAACACAGAAGGCCTCTTTTACCGAACAGATATCGGAAGCAAGGCTATAAAGTAAAAGTATAAGAATAACGCGACGAAGTCGCCAAACACGATAATGGTCGTATGGTTTGCGAGCATTAGCGAGCTAATATAGAACAATCACCGCCGTTGTGAAAGAACGATTGGAGGATAATCCAATCGTTCAGGGAAATTGGAAGACCTTGGGCTTCCGATTTAGGCATGAGACACCTTGGTGGCTG
The DNA here is from genome assembly GCF_009496205.1 of Streptococcus mitis. Taxonomy (GTDB): domain Bacteria; phylum Bacillota; class Bacilli; order Lactobacillales; family Streptococcaceae; genus Streptococcus; species Streptococcus mitis_BN. The sequence goes on along the minus strand of NZ_WIJO01000085.1, from coordinate 3,418 downwards.
CTGCCGTCCCTCACAACTTAAGGTGATTGAAAAAAGAAAGGAAAGAAAAGGAAAAGTTATGACTAAACCAGTAATTTCCATTATCATGGGCTCAAAATCCGACTGGGCAACCATGCAAAAAACCGCTGAAGTCCTAGACCGCTTCGGTGTAGCCTACGAAAAGAAAGTTGTCTCTGCCCACCGCACACCTGACCTCATGTTCAAACATGCTGAAGAAGCTCGTAGCCGTGGCATCAAGGTCATCATCGCAGGTGCAGGTGGCGCAGCCCATTTGCCAGGTATGGTCGCAGCGAAAACAACCCTTCCTGTCATCGGGGTGCCTGTCAAATCGCGTGCCCTTAGTGGCGTGGATTCACTCTACTCTATCGTGCAAATGCCGGGTGGCGTACCGGTTGCGACTATGGCTATCGGGGAAGCTGGTGCGACAAATGCGGCTCTCTTTGCCCTCCGTCTCCTCTCAGTAGAGGACCAAGCTATTGCGACAGTTTTGGCAGATTTTGCAGAAGAACAAGGAAAAATCGCAGAGGAGTCGACAAATGAGCTCATCTAAAACAATCGGAATTATCGGTGGCGGCCAGCTGGGTCAGATGATGGCTATCTCTGCTATCTACATGGGGCACAAGGTTATAGCGCTAGATCCTGTGGCGGATTGCCCGGCCTCTCGCGTGGCGGAAATTATCGTGGCTCCTTATAACGATGTGGATGCGCTTCGCCAGTTGGCTGAGCGTTGCGATGTTCTGACCTATGAGTTTGAGAATGTCGATGCCGATGGTTTGGATGCGGTTATCAAGGATGGGCAACTCCCTCAAGGAACAGACCTACTCCGTATTTCTCAAAATCGCATCTTTGAAAAGGACTTTTTGTCAAATAAGGCTCAAGTCACCGTAGCACCCTACAAGATCGTGACTTCTAGCCAAGATTTGGCGGACATTAACCTGTCAAAAAACTATGTCCTCAAGACGGCAACCGGTGGCTACGATGGGCATGGTCAAAAGGTTATTCGTTCAGAAGCAGACTTGGCAGAAGCCTATGCGCTAGCAGACTCAGCAGACTGCGTTTTGGAAGAATTTGTCAATTTTGACCTTGAAATTTCTGTCATCGTGTCTGGTAACGGCAAGGACGTGACGGTTTTCCCAGTTCAGGAAAATATCCACCGTAACAACATCCTATCTAAAACAATTGTGCCTGCTCGAATTTCAGAAAGTTTAGCAGCCAAAGCCAAAGCAATGGCAGTGCGAATTGCTGAACAGCTTAACCTATCTGGTACCCTTTGCGTGGAAATGTTTGCGACAGCTGATGACATCATCGTCAACGAAATTGCGCCACGCCCACACAACTCAGGACACTACTCAATCGAAGCCTGTGACTTCTCTCAGTTTGATACCCATATTCTAGGCGTTCTGGGATTGCCATTGCCAGCTATCAAACTGCATGCGCCAGCCGTTATGCTCAATGTTCTCGGCCAACACGTCGAGGTTGCTGAAAAATATGTCGCAGAAAATCCAAGCGCCCACCTCCACATGTATGGTAAAATAGAAGCAAAGCACAACCGCAAGATGGGACATGTGACTTTGTTTAGTGATGAACCAGATAGTGTGGATGAATTTGGGGAAGGGATTGATTTTTAGGAGAAATATATGATTCAAATAATCGCAAATGCATTTGTTGAAAAGGATAAGACTGGAGCTGTTGTTGAAGTTTTGTATGCTAGTAGCGATCACGAAAAGGTAAAGGCTAAATATGAAGAGCTAGTTGCTCTATATCCTGAAAACTATTTAGCAATTTATGATTTACCATTGGATACCGATCTCAATGAATTACTACACTATCCATCTGTGTTTATTGGAAAAGAGGAGTTTTAGTAGAAATCTTGGTTTACCTAGATAACTTATTCCCAACAGCTTACGAAGAAAGGAAAAATTAACAATATGATCGACCGTTACTCTCGCCCTGAGATGGCGAACATTTGGAGTGAAGAAAATAAATACCGTGCTTGGCTTGAGGTGGAAATCTTGGCTGACGAGGCATGGGCTGAGTTGGGAGAAATCCCTAAGGAAGATGTGGCTTTGATTCGCGAAAAAGCGGACTTTGACATCGACTGTATTTTGGAAATTGAGCAGGAGACTCGCCACGATGTGGTGGCTTTCACGCGTGCGGTTTCTGAAACGCTTGGCGAAGAGCGCAAGTGGGTCCATTACGGCTTGACATCAACTGACGTGGTGGATACGGCTTACGGTTACCTCTACAAGCAGGCCAACGACATTATCCGTCGTGACCTTGAAAACTTTACTAACATCATCGCTGATAAGGCTAAGGAGCACAAGTTCACCATCATGATGGGGCGTACCCACGGTGTGCACGCTGAGCCTACAACCTTTGGTCTTAAATTGGCGACTTGGTATAGCGAAATGAAGCGCAACATCGAGCGTTTCGAGCATGCGGCTGCTGGAGTGGAAGCTGGTAAGATTTCTGGTGCGGTTGGGAACTTTGCCAACATCCCACCATTCGTAGAGCAATACGTCTGCGACAAATTGGGTATCCGTGCTCAAGAAATCTCTACACAGGTGCTTCCTCGTGATCTTCACGCTGAGTACTTTGCGGTTCTTGCCAGCATCGCGACTTCTATCGAGCGTATGGCGACTGAGATTCGTGGTTTGCAAAAATCAGAACAACGCGAAGTGGAAGAATTCTTTGCTAAGGGGCAAAAAGGATCTTCAGCAATGCCTCACAAACGCAATCCTATCGGTTCTGAAAATATGACTGGTCTTGCGCGTGTTATCCGTGGTCACATGGTGACAGCCTATGAGAACGTGGCTCTCTGGCACGAACGTGATATCTCTCACTCATCAGCTGAGCGCATCATCACACCAGATACGACCATTTTGATTGACTACATGCTCAACCGTTTTGGAAATATCGTCAAAAACTTGACAGTCTTCCCAGAAAACATGATCCGCAACATGAACTCGACATTTGGTTTGATTTTCAGCCAACGCGCTATGTTGACCTTGATTGAAAAAGGCATGACCCGTGAGCAAGCCTATGACTTGGTGCAACCAAAAACAGCCTACTCTTGGGACAACCAAGTAGACTTTAAACCACTTCTTGAAGCAGATCCAGAAGTGACATCACGTCTCACACAAGAAGAAATCGATGAAATCTTCAACCCAGTTTATTACACCAAACGAGTGGATGATATCTTTGATCGTCTAGGACTGGGTGATTAATTATAAAATAAACAGCGAGCTTCAATCTCGCTGTTTATTGTTTTATCGAAAAGACTTAGTCTTCTTTTCTGGCTCTATAATATTTGTAGTGGGTAAATCCCCTATGGATATTATGGAGCCTATTTTGTTGTAGAAAAAAAGTCCCATATCATCTATAATGAAAAGCGACCAAACTATCATTAGAAAGAATC
>NZ_WIJO01000084.1:0-5241 GCF_009496205.1 Streptococcus mitis | reverse complement strand
TTCTCTAAGCTATATCCTTGTTTTCTAAGTTCATAGATCTGAACTTTATCATCATAAGTTAATTTCATAATAAAAACACCCCAAAAGTTAGATTTTTTCTGTCTAACTTTTGGGGTGCAGTTCATTCTGCTAGGAGTATGTTTTATTATAAGCGAAAACTTAAATCTTTTTCTCAATACTGAAAAGTGGAGAAAGTGGGCGTTTTTCATGGATACGCACGATAGCATCTCCCAATAGATGAGCGATTGAAATTTGCTCAATCTTGTCAATCAAACGCTCTTCTGGCAGATAGATAGTATCCAAAACAACCAATTTCTTGATAGCTGATTTTTGAATATTGTCCATAGCAGGACCAGAAAGAACTGGGTGCGTACAGCTTGCATAGACTTCAACAGCACCAGCTTCCGCAAGGGCATCTGCCGCGTGGCAAATGGTTCCAGCTGTATCAATCATATCATCAATCAAGATACAAGTCTTGCCTTCTACCTTACCGATGATGTTCATGACTTCACTGGTATTCATCTTATCAACGCTACGACGTTTGTCAATGATAGCAATAGATGTTTTCAAAAATTCTGCCAACTTACGGGCACGAGTCACCCCTCCATGGTCTGGGCTGACAACCACATAGTCAGAACCAACCATACCACGACGCTCAAAATAATCCGCAATCAGAGGAGCTCCCATCAAGTGATCCACAGGAATATCAAAGAATCCTTGAATCTGCGCAGCATGCAAGTCGATTGTCAATAAACGATCTACCCCAGCTACTTCAAGCATATTTGCGACAAGTTTTGAAGTGATTGGCTCACGCGCTCTCGCCTTTCTATCCTGACGTGCATACCCATAGTAAGGCATGACAACATTGACAGATTCTGCACTCGCACGCTTCAAAGCATCCACCATAATCAAAATTTCAAGCAGATTGTCATTTACAGGCGAGCTAGTTGATTGTAGGATAAAGACGTGTTTCCCACGGATTGATTCTTCGATGTTGACCTGAATCTCTCCATCTGAAAATTGGCGAACACTTGATTTCCCCAACTCTATCCCAATCTCCTGCGCCACACGTTCTGCCAATTCTTTATTAGAAGAAAGGGCAAACAGCTTTAAATCAGAAAAAGACATGATTTCCTCCGGTATATATGTATCGCTTGTGCTTTTCACAAGATTTTTCCATTTACCATTGTAGCGCTTTTTGCACTATTTTTCAATCAAAAATAAAAGAAGGGCACCATATTTGTACCCTTGCATCATTCTTTTGAAAAATATTCTAGTTCATCAACTCATTGTGCTTCTCAACAAAGCGATAAGTCTGATAAAAACCGTAAAGAGTAATAGCCGTAACCATTGGAATCGCTAAAGGCAACTCTGTATCCAATTCCACAAAAGGAGAGTTAAACAGGAAGTGAGTTCCCAAAGCTAAACCTAGGAAAAGAAGCCCCTGTTTCTTGCCAACCTTCTGTCCTTTATAGGCTCTGTAAAGCAAGTAAACACCTACTACCGCCAAACCTGAAAAAGTCCAGTGAGAAGCAATTCCTGAGATGATACGCTCTAAAATTCTCGAAATAGTAAAGTCAAATCCCTCTGGCAAATCCGTACGAATGTAGCCAATATCCTCAATCATTTGGAATCCCAAACCAGAAGCAATGCCTAGTAAAAACAAAGATTTTAATTTTCGCACAGGAATCAAAGCTAAAACAAAGACAAGTGGCAACAATTTCAACGGCTCTTCTACCAAAGGAGCCACAATAGCACTTTCAAAGGCATTTAAAAATGCACTATCTGGGAAAAGAACCCCCATTAAATCATGGATATAGGTATTAGCAAAGCTAGACAACCAGCCTGAAAGGAACATCCCACCCAATAAAGACAAGATCAAGGCCTTCTTTGGCAATTCCCATTTTTCCCCAATACGGAAAAGGAAATAAAGAGCCGGAATCATGTAAAAGAGAGCTAGAAAGATAGAAACTCCCATGAGTCCATATTCCGCACCTGACATAGAACCATCCGTATAGTAGATGGTTTCATACTGCAAACCAATACATAGTAATAAAATAAAAATAAATAAAATACTGTTTTTCTTCATACACTTTCTTTCTAAAGAAAGTATTTACAATTCTACGACTGTCATACTTCCTGTATCTACATCGTAAATGGCACCAGAGATAATGACATCGTCCGGTATTAGGGGAGATTCGATAAGCAGTTGCATATCCTCGCGCACACTCTCCTCTATATCTTGGAAGGGTAAAAAGTCCTGGTCTGACACATCGACACCTAGTTCCTCTTTTAAATACTCCTGAAAAGGACCATTTTCAAAAGTCTGAGCACCACAGTCTGTATGGTGCAGCACCACAATCTCTCTTGTTCCCATCTGTTGCTGGGAAATCACCAGCGAACGAATCATGTCCTCAGTCACTCGACCACCTGCATTCCGCAAGATATGAGCATCCCCAAGTGCCAAGCCCAGAGCTTGCGCAACGTGCAAACGTGAGTCCATACAGGTCACAATGGCTACTCTGGTTTTGGGTTTAAGTGGCAGATTTAACTGCCCATGTAGAGCAACATAAGCCTGATTGGCTTGCATAAACTGTTCAAAATACGACACGATTCCCTCCTTGAAAATTTGATAGTCAAATATTTCTCCTATCTTATCATTTTTAAGAGGATTTGTCACGGATTATGCAAATACCTTTTTCAAAACTTCCTGAATCGTTGTCACTCCAATAACCTGAATTTCCTTAGGCGGAGTGATTCCTGTCAAGGAATTCTTTGGTACATAGATTTTTGTAAAACCAAGTTTAGCAGCTTCATTGATACGCTGCTCGATACGATTCACGCGCCGAATTTCTCCCGTCAAGCCCAGTTCACCCACAAAACATTCCTGAGGATTAGTTGGCTTGTCTTTATAGCTCGAAGCAATAGCAACTGCAACGGCCAAGTCAATGGCAGGTTCATCCAATTTGACGCCACCAGCAGATTTGAGATAGGCATCTTGATTTTGCAAGAGAAGTCCTGCCCGCTTTTCCAAAACAGCCATAATCAAGCTAGCACGATTAAAATCAAGTCCTGTCGTCGTACGCTTGGCATTTCCAAACATGGTCGGTGTTACCAAAGCCTGAACCTCCGCCAAAATAGGACGCGTCCCTTCCATGGTCACAACGATTGATGAACCAGTTGCCCCATCCAAACGCTCCTCTAGGAAAACTTGACTCGGATTGAGTACCTCAACCAGACCACCCGACTGCATCTCAAAAATCCCAATCTCATTAGTGGAGCCAAAACGGTTTTTGACCGCTCTCAAAATACGAAAGGTATGGTGGCGCTCTCCTTCAAAGTAAAGCACTGTATCCACCATATGCTCCAACATACGTGGCCCAGCTAAGGTTCCTTCCTTGGTCACATGGCCTACGATAAAGATAGCAATGTTATTAGTCTTGGCCAGTTGCATGAGTTCAGCTGTCACTTCACGCACCTGAGAAACAGACCCCTGCACCCCTGAAATCTCAGGAGACATTATGGTCTGGATAGAGTCAATAATGAGGAAATCTGGCTGGATGCGCTCCACCTCTGCTCGAACACTCTGCATATTGGTCTCTGCATAGAGATAAAACTCGCTATCGATATCTCCCAAGCGATCTGCTCGTAACTTAATCTGCTGAGCAGACTCCTCCCCACTGACATAGAGAACAGTCCCCACTTGAGACAACTGGGTTGAAACTTGTAGGAGAAGAGTTGATTTCCCAATCCCAGGATCCCCACCGATGAGGACGAGACTTCCTGGTACCACTCCGCCTCCAAGCACACGGTTGAATTCCTCCATCTCCGTCTTGGTTCGATTGACATTGATGGAAGTCACCTCAGCCAGTTTCACGGGCTTGGTTTTCTCCCCTGTCAATGACACACGCGCATTTTTGACCTCGGCAACCTCAACCTCTTCTACAAAAGAAGACCAAGACCCACAGTTGGGGCATCGTCCCAGATATTTAGGGGAATTATACCCACAATTTTGACATACAAATGTCGCTTTTTTCTTTGCGATGATAAACCTCTTTCTAAATCTCTAACTCACACTCAATCACTTGACAAAAATCAATCTTCTCATTTGGCACAAACTGGCGCATGAGCATTCCGTGAGTTACAATGATAATAATTTTATAATTTTTATATTTTTCCAAAGCTCTTAAAAAACGATGACGCATCTCTAGATCAGTTTCATAGCGATAAGGAGAATCTTCAGATAAACCTCCTTGATGTTTTAGATAATATTCATGAGCTACCAATACACTAGTTAAATCAGAGTTAGTGCCATCTAAGTCTGGACGCCACTCATGAAAAAACGGCTCCACAAATAAATCCAATCCTGTTTCAACTGCTATATAATGGGCTGTTTCTAAAGCCCTCGTCACAGACGATGAAATAATAATCTCTGCCTTTCCAAAACATGCAGTTTTAGCAACTTCTTTTGCCAGACTGCGACCTTTTCCTGTCAATGGTGCTAAATCACGACCAAAACCACTATAGAGTTGCGGATTTTCAAGTTTATCAAGCATACTATAATCTGGCTCCCCGTGACGTACAAAGATAATCTTCATTCTAGTGCCCAGTCGATCCAAATCCACCAGTCCGCACGCCGTCAGCTGCATCTCCATCTGCAATTAAGAAAGGAGCAAAGACAGCTTGGACAACACGTTCTCCAACTTCAAGAACAACCTCTTGGTCTGTGATATTCTTCATCTGAGCAAAAATATGCCCTTCATTCCCAGGATTTCCATAATAATCCCCATCAATGACCCCAACCGAGTTAATTAAAACTAAGCCCTTCTTACGAGGGTTTGAAGAACGATCATAGAGGTAGAGAACCTCAGTCGGTTGCATATAAGCCTTAACCCCTGTCGGAACCAATACAATCTCTCCTGGCGCAATAACTGTACGCACAGCAACCTTTAAGTCGTAACCAGCCGCATGCGCTGTCTCACGCTTGGGCAATAAATTTTCATCTGTAAAACTAGAAACCAATTCAAAACCACGAATTTTCATCATCTTCTCTTTTCTATTATCATTTATTCTAGATTATTCTATCTTATTTATTCGGAAAAAGCACGAAAAAAAGGCTCTATAATATTTGTAGTGGGTAAATCCCCTATGGATATTATGGAGCCTATTTTGTTGTAGAAAAAAAGTCCCATAAGATCTATAATGAAAAGCGACAAAACAACTCATTAGAAAGATTCATAT
>NZ_WIJO01000083.1:0-5287 GCF_009496205.1 Streptococcus mitis | reverse complement strand
TGTAGACTATATTGATTACTACAACAATAAACGAATTAAGGTAAAACTAAAAGGACTTAGCCCTGTACAATACAGAACTAAATCCTTCGGATAAATTAATTGTCTAACTTTTTGGGGTCAGTACATTATCTCACAAGTGTATTTTTTTATGATATAATAAAATGAAATAAAAATTGATAATAGAGGTATATCGTGAGTAGATCTTCGAAGCGAGCTCGTCAGGGTAAAACAAAAATATTGATTAGTTGGGGGTTGCTAGCTATCTATGCAGTACTAGCGGTCTTTTTATTGTTTTTGATTTTCAAGTACAATATGCTGGCCTTCCGATTTCTCAATATAGTGGTTGCTGTCTTAATTGTAGCCTTAGCCATCTTGTGCTTCTTTTTAATTCGGTCTAAGAAAGTTCAAAATCTAACGCTGATTTTATTACTACTGGGTGTGTTAATCAATGGAACTTCCCTCTTTGCTGTAAGTCAGTTCATTGGCTTTACCAGTCGCCTGAATGCAACATCGAATTACTCAAATTATTCGATGAGTATTGCAGTGTTAGCAGATAGTCCAATTGATAATATCAGTCAGGTAACCAGTGTGATGGGGCCTACTGGGACGGATAAGGATAATATCCAACAGTTGATGAATGATCTGAAAGCGACTCAAAACAAGGAATTGACAGTCGAAGAAAGCAGTTCCTATCTTGCAGCCTATAAGAGTTTGTTAGCTGGAGATACAAAGGCGATCCTTCTAAACAGTGTCTTTGAAAATATTATCGAATCCGAATATCCAGACTATGCTTCAAAGATTAAGAAAATCTATACCAAAGAATTAACCAAGACGGTTGAAACTCCAAAAGATGTCAAAGGTGACAGTTTCAATGTTTATATCAGCGGAATTGATACCTACGGTCCAATTAGCTCGATTTCTCGTTCGGACGTCAATATCATTATGACAGTGAATCGCGAAACGAAAAAGATTCTCTTGACAACCACACCTCGTGATTCCTATGTTCCAATTGCAGATGGAGGCAACAACCAAAAAGATAAGTTAACCCATGCGGGGATTTATGGAGTAGATGCTTCCATTCATACCCTGGAAAATCTTTACGGTATTGACTTGAACTATTACGCTCGTTTGAATTTCACCTCTTTCTTGAAATTGATTGATTTACTTGGTGGAGTTGATGTCTATAATGATCAAGAGTTTACCGCTCATACAAATGGGAAGTTCTATCCTGTAGGGAAGGTTCATCTTGATTCGGAGCAAGCTCTTGGCTTTGTGCGTGAGCGCTATTCTTTGGCAGATGGAGATCGGGATCGTGGCCGTAACCAGCAAAAGGTCATTGTTGCAATTCTGCAAAAATTAACCTCTACGGAAGCTTTGAAAAATTATGACAGTATTATAAAAGGGCTGCAAGATTCGATTCAAACCAATATGCCACTTGAAACCATGATGAACCTGGTTAATGCCCAACTTGAGAGTGGTGGAACTTATAAGATCAATTCGCAAGATCTTAAAGGAACAGGGCGTATGGATTTACCATCCTATGCCATGCCTGAGAGTAGCCTCTACATGATGGAAATTAGTGACAGCAGTTTAGAGTCAGTCAAGGCTGCAATCAATGATGTGATGGAAGGGAAATAAGACAAAATGATTGATATTCATTCGCATATCGTATTTGGTGTGGATGATGGTCCAAAATCTAAGCAAAAAGCAAGATTCTTTTGACAGAAATCTATGGATAAGAAGTACGGATTTAAGATGTAAAATATGCAATTGTATCATCTATTAAAGCAATCAATCTTGTACAATTGCTACAACAGTTTGTTAAAAAATAAAGGAGCTTAAAATGTACGATTATCTTGTCGTTGGTGCTGGTCTTTTTGGTGCAGTATTTGCCCATGAAGCAGCTTTAAAAGGAAAAAAAGTAAAAGTCATTGAAAAACGAGATCATATCGCGGGTAATATCTATACTCGTGAAGAGGAAGGAATTCAAGTTCATCAATATGGAGCTCATATCTTCCATACTTCTGATAAGGAGATTTGGGATTATGTAAATCAGTTTGCAGAGTTTAACCGTTACACAAACTCTCCAGTTGCAAATTATAAGGGAGAGATTTATAATCTTCCTTTTAATATGAATACCTTCAATAAACTTTGGGGAGTTGTGACGCCAGCAGAAGCACAGGCTAAGATTGATGAGCAACGTGCTGTTTTAAATGGCAAAACTCCTGAAAATTTGGAAGAACAGGCTATTTCTCTTGTAGGTACAGACATCTACGAAAAATTAATCAAAGACTATACAGAGAAACAGTGGGGCAAGCCAACTACAGAACTTCCAGCCTTTATCATTCGCCGTTTGCCAGTACGCCTGACCTACGATAACAACTATTTTAATGATACCTATCAAGGGATTCCAATTGGTGGTTACACTCAAATAGTTGAAAAAATGTTGGATCATGAAAACATTGATGTAGAAACAAATGTTGATTTCTTTGCCAATAAAGAACAATATATGAAGGACTTCCCTAAGATCGTCTTTACTGGTATGATTGATGAATTCTTTGACTATAAGTTGGGTGAACTAGAGTATCGTAGTCTTCGTTTTGAAAATGAGACCTTGGATATGGAAAATTACCAAGGAAATGCAGTTGTGAACTATACAGATGCAGAAACTCCATATACACGTATTATTGAACACAAACATTTTGAGTTTGGGAATCAAGAAAAGACTATCGTTACTAAGGAACATTCTAAAACATGGGAAAAAGGTGATGAGCCTTATTATCCAGTTAATAATGATCGTAATAATCATTTGTATAAATCATATAAAAAATTGGCTGATGAGCAAGGGAATGTTATCTTTGGTGGTCGTTTAGGACACTATCGTTATTACGATATGCACCAAGTAATTGGAGCAGCTTTACAGTGTGTAAGAAATGAGTTAGATTAAACACCTAGAACTATTACCAGTTGCTATTTAGAAATGTGATTGATAATTCCTTGACTACCTAATGTAGTTGAGGTATTTTTGATATTATTCATATTTTTGCAAACCTATTGTTTAAAAAATAATTTTCAAAAATTCAGAAAATTGTATTGACAGGAGTTGAAAAAGGGGCTATAATGAATAAAAAAATAAAGGAGAATACTATGAAAACAAGGAAAGTATTGGCTCTTGCGGGAGTAACTTTATTAGCAGCAGGTGTCTTAGCTGCCTGTGCTGGTGGTTCAGCTACTAAAAAAGGTGAGCAGACCTTTGCATTTACATACGAGACACATCCAGATAATCTCAACTATTTGACAACTGGTAAGGCAGCAACTGCCGACATTACTAGTAATGTGATTGATGGATTGCTTGAAAATGATAAATACGGGAACCTTATTCCTTCATTGGCAGAAGACTGGTCGGTTTCTAAAGATGGCTTGACTTATACTTATAAGATTCGTCAGGATGCCAAGTGGTATACATCTGAAGGGGAAGAATATGCTCCTGTTAAGGCTCAGGACTTTGTGACAGGTCTTAAATATGCAACAGATAAGAAAGCAGAAGCCCTTTACTTGGTACAGGATTCAATCAAAGGTCTGGATGCCTATGCAAAAGGTGAAATCACAGATTTTGCTCAAGTCGGGATTAAAGCGCTTGACGATCAAACAGTCCAATACACGTTGAACAAACCTGAAAGTTTTTGGAATTCTAAAACGACCATGGGTGTTCTTGCGCCAGTCAATGAAGAGTTTTTGAATTCAAAAGGGGATGATTTTGCCAAAGCTACGGATCCAGGTAGTCTCTTGTATAATGGTCCTTATTTGTTGAAATCCATTGTGACCAAATCTTCTGTTGAATTTGCGAAAAATCCTAACTACTGGGATAAAGACAATGTGCATATTGACAAAGTTAAATTGTCATTCTGGGATGGTCAAGATACTAGTAAACCTGCAGAAAACTTTAAAGATGGTAGCCTTACAGCAGCTCGTCTCTATCCAACAAGTGCAAGTTTCGCAGAGCTTGAGAAAGAGATGAAGGATAATATTGTCTATACTCAACAAGACTCTACTACGTATCTAGTGGGAACAAATATTGATCGTCAGTCCTATAAATATACTTCTAAGACTAGTGACGAACAAAAGACTTCTACTAAAAAGGCTCTCTTAAATAAGGATTTCCGCCAAGCTATTGCCTTTGGTTTTGACCGTACAGCTTATGCCTCTCAGCTAAATGGAGAAACTGGAGCAAGCAAAATCTTGCGCAATCTCTTTGTTCCACCAACATTTGTTCAAGCAGATGGGAAAAACTTTGGCGATATGGTCAAAGAAAAATTGGTGACTTATGGGGATGAATGGAAGGATGTCAATCTTGCCGATGCACAAGATGGTCTCTATAATCCAGAAAAAGCCAAGGCTGAATTTGCTAAAGCTAAATCAGCCTTACAAGCAGAAGGAGTCCAATTCCCAATTCACCTAGATATGCCTGTTGACCAAACAGCAACTACAAAAGTTCAGCGCGTGCAATCTATGAAACAATCCTTGGAAGCGACTTTAGGAACTGATAATGTCATTATTGATATTCAACAACTACAAAAAGATGAAGTAAACAATATTACATATTTTGCTGAAAATGCTGCTGGAGAAGACTGGGATTTATCAGATAATGTCGGTTGGGGTCCAGACTTTGCCGATCCATCAACTTACCTTGATATCATCAAACCATCTGTAGGAGAAAGTACTAAAACATATTTAGGATTTGACTCAGGGAAAGATAATGTAGCTGCTAAAAAAGTAGGTCTATATGACTACGAGAAATTGGTTACTGAAGCTGGTGATGAGGCTACAGATGTTGCTAAACGATATGATAAATACGCTGCAGCTCAAGCTTGGTTGACAGATAGTGCTTTGATTATTCCAACTACATCTCGTACAGGGCGTCCAATCTTGTCTAAGATGGTACCATTTACAATACCGTTTGCATTGTCAGGAAACAAAGGTACAAGTGAGCCACTCTTGTATAAATACTTGGAACTTCAAGACAAGGCAGTCACTGCAGATGAATACCAAAAAGCTCAAGAAAAATGGATGAAAGAAAAAGCAGAATCCAATAAAAAAGCGCAAGAAGAGCTCGCAAAACATGTGAAATAGATTTTAATCATCTATAGAAACAGAGTGATAAAGAACCTGAGACAAAATAGTTCTCAGCCACAAAAAAGCTAGAGATTTCCAATTGCGGAACTCTAGCTTTTTAATTTGGCTCTTTGTCAACTGTAGTGGGTTGAAGAAAAGCTAAGCTCGAGAAAGG
>NZ_WIJO01000082.1:0-5312 GCF_009496205.1 Streptococcus mitis | reverse complement strand
TTATAGACTATATCGATTACTACAACAACAAACGAATTAAGGTAAAACTAAAAGGACTTAGCCCTGTACAATACAGAACTAAATCCTTCGGATAAATTAATTGTCTAACTTTTTGGGGTCAGTACAGAACTGCTAGGAGGTTTTTATATTAAAAATCTGCAAGCCTTTTCAAAATATGCTATACTGATGAAAAAGGAGGATTTCTATGAGTCAAGAATTTATCAATCCAAGTGATGGTGTGATTCGTCAGTATCTAGCAACGAGTAAAACCCTTGCTGTGGTGGGCTTGTCAGACCGTGAAGAAACAACTAGCAATCGAGTGACCAAGGAAATGCAGGCTCGGGGTTATAAAATCATCCCAGTCAATCCCAAGGCGGTAGGTGGCGAAATCTTGGGTGAAAAGGCCTATGCCAGCCTAGCTGAGATTCCTTTTCCTGTAGATATTGTTAATGTTTACCGGCGCAGTGAGTTTTTGCCAGATGTGGCGCGTGATTTTCTCAAAGCTGATGCCAAGATTTTTTGGGCACAGCTAGGACTTGAAAGTCTAGAAGCGGAAGAAATCTTGCGTGCTGGTGGATGTGATGATATCGTGATGAATCGCTGCATCAAGAGAGAACACACACGCTTGATTGAGGAAGCATAAGAAAAAGGTAGCTGGTGGGCTACCTTTTGTGTTATACTCAATGAAAATCAAAGAGCAAACTAGGAAACTAGCCGCAGGTTGCTCAAAACACAGTTTTGAGGTTGTAGATAAGACTGACGAAGTCAGTCACATATATACGGTAAGGCGACGTTGACGTGGTTTAAAGAGATTTTCGAAGAGTATTAGAAAATACCGATAAAGGTCTGCATCCCAAGACTGGTGAGGATGATGGCTATCCAGCAGATAGCTCCGAGAATAATGGATTTTCCGCTAGATTTGATCATGGCTACCAGATTTGTTTTGAGACCGATAGCACTCATGGCCATGATAATGAGGAATTTGGAGAGTTGTTTGAGTGGGGTAAAGAAACTACTGGACACACCAAGAGAGGTCAGAAGGGTGGTTAGGAGCGATGCAAGGATGAAGTAGAGGATAAAAAGTGGGAAGACTTTTTTCAGTTGTAAGCCTTGCTTATTTTTTTGCTCGCGACTTTGCCAGTAGGAGAGAAAGAGAGTGATGGGGATGATAGCCAGAGTACGTGTGAGTTTGACAATGGTTGCGGATTCGAGGGTATTAGTCTGGTAGAGACTGTCCCAGGCGCTGGCTGTGGCGGTTACAGAGGAAGTATCATTGACTGCAGTTCCTGCAAAGAGGGCGAAGCCGTCATTGGATAGATGAAGCCAGGTGCCGAGGGTTGGAAAGATGAGCGCAGCCAAGACATTGAAGAAAAAGATAACGGAAATGGCTTGGGCTACTTCCTTTTCCTTGGCGTGAATAACAGGCGCTGTTGCTGCAATGGCAGAGCCCCCACAGATAGAAGAACCCACTCCAATCAAGGTAGCCAGTTTTGTGTCCAGTGCAAAGAAACGCTGGAAGAGGAAGGCAACAATCAAGGCTATTGAAATGGTGGACAGGATAACAGGGAGTGAAGATTGTCCGACTGCGAAGACTTGCGAGATATTGAGACCAAAACCAAGCAAGATAACAGCATACTGGAGCAATTTTTTAGAACTAAAGGTCAATCCAGCATCCAGTTGTTTATAGGGCGAGAGAAAGGGATGGAGAAGCATGCCTATGAAAATTGCAAAGACAGGCGCGCCAATAACAGGGAAGAATCCTCCTAAGTACCAAGATACGATTGAAATCAGAAGACAGGCCAATATACCTGCTCCATTTTTTGATAGAAATGACATAAAAACCTCCAAATAGAATCTGTTACCATTATAGACCTGTAAACAGGAAAAGTAAAATAGAAAGTGGAAAGCTATTCTCTAATGTATTTTTGCGGTCGGGGGGCTTTTGTAGTATAATAGAGATACGTTTTGAAAGTAGGAGGTATCTATGGACTTAACTAAGCGCTTTAATAAACAGTTAGATAAGATTCAAGTTTCGTTGATTCGTCAATTTGACCAGGCTATTTCGGAGATTCCTGGGGTCTTGCGTTTGACCTTGGGGGAGCCTGATTTTACAACGCCAGATCATATCAAGGAGGCGGCCAAGCGAGCGATTGATCAGAACCAATCCTACTATACAGGGATGAGTGGTCTGCTGACTCTACGTAAGGCGGCCAGTGACTTTGTTAAGGAAAAGTACCAACTGGACTATGATCCTGAAAATGAAATCTTGGTTACAATTGGGGCGACAGAGGCTTTATCTGCTACTTTGACGGCTATTTTGGAAGAGGGAGACAAGGTACTTTTGCCAGCTCCTGCCTATCCAGGTTATGAACCGATTGTCAATCTAGTTGGGGCAGAGATTGTCGAGATTGACACAACTGAAAATGGTTTTGTCTTGACTCCTGAAATGTTGGAGAAGGCCATTTTGGAGCAGGGTGACAAGCTCAAGGCGGTTATTCTCAACTATCCAGCCAATCCGACAGGAATTACCTACAGTCGGGAACAATTGGAGGCCTTGGCAGCTGTTTTACGCAAGTATGAGATTTTTGTTGTCTGTGATGAGGTTTACTCAGAATTGACCTACACAGGCGAAGCCCATGTGTCTCTGGGAACCATGTTGAGAGATCAGGCTATTATTATCAATGGTCTATCTAAATCGCATGCCATGACAGGTTGGCGTTTGGGTCTGATTTTTGCTCCTGCAGCCTTTACAGCTCAGTTGATTAAGAGTCACCAGTACTTGGTTACTGCCGCAAATACTATGGCTCAACATGCTGCGGTGGAGGCCTTGACGGCTGGTAAAAATGATGCGGAGCCTATGAAAAAGGAATACATCCAGCGTCGGGACTATATTATCGAGAAAATGACTGCTCTTGGTTTTGAGATTATTAAACCAGACGGTGCCTTCTATATCTTTGCTAAGATTCCAGCGGGCTACAATCAAGACTCCTTTGCCTTTCTAAAGGATTTTGCTCAGAAGAAGGCCGTTGCCTTTATCCCTGGTGCTGCCTTTGGGCGTTACGGAGAAGGCTATGTGCGTCTGTCTTATGCAGCGAGTATGGAGACTATCAAAGAAGCCATGAAACGACTTGAGGAGTATATGAGAGAAGCATGATTCAGTCTATCACGAGTCAAGGCTTGGTGCTCTACAATCGTAACTTTCGTGAGGATGACAAGCTAGTCAAGATTTTTACAGAACAGGCTGGCAAGCGGATGTTTTTCGTCAAACACGCTGGTCAGTCTAAGCTGGCCCCTGTTATTCAGCCCTTGGTGCTGGCACGATTTCTCTTGCGAATCAATGATGATGGGCTTAGTTACATTGAGGACTATCATGAGGTGATGACTTTTCCCAAGATTAATAGCGATCTCTTTGTCATGGCCTATGCGACCTACGTGGCAGCTCTTGCCGATGCTAGTTTGCAGGACAATCAGCAGGATGCTCCCTTGTTTGCTTTTTTGCAAAAGACTTTGGAATTGATGGAAGCGGGCTTGGATTATCAGGTTTTGACCAATATTTTTGAAATTCAAATCTTGACTCGATTTGGAATCAGCCTCAATTTTAATGAGTGTGTCTTTTGTCATCGGGTTGGTCAGGCTTTTGACTTTTCTTTCAAATATGGAGCCTGCCTTTGTCCAGAGCATTATCATGAGGATGAGAGACGTTGCCATCTAAATCCCAATATACCTTATCTGCTTAATCAATTTCAAGCCATTGATTTTGAGACCTTGGAGACCATTTCGCTTAAGCCTGAAATCAAGCAAGACTTGCGAAAGTTTATGGATCAACTCTACGAAGAGTACGTTGGGATTCACCTAAAATCAAAGAAATTTATTGATTCCCTAGCAGACTGGGGTCAATTACTAAAAGAGGAAAACAAATGAAAAAAATCGCAGTAGATGCCATGGGGGGAGATTATGCACCTCAGGCCATCGTTGAGGGTGTCAATCAAGCCCTGGCTGACTTTTCAGATATTGAGGTTCAACTCTACGGAGATGAAAGCAAAATCAAGCAATATCTGACAGCGACAGAGCGTGTTAGCATTATCCATACAGATGAAAAGATTGATTCAGACGATGAACCTACTAGAGCTATTCGGAAGAAGAAAAATGCCAGTATGGTATTGGCAGCCAAGGCTGTCAAAGAGGGTGAAGCAGACGCTGTTCTTTCGGCTGGGAATACAGGTGCTTTACTAGCAGCAGGATTTTTCATCGTGGGTCGTATCAAGAACATTGACCGACCAGGCCTTATGTCGACCTTGCCGACTGTAGATGGAAAAGGTTTTGACATGCTAGACCTCGGTGCCAATGCGGAGAATACAGCCCAGCACCTCCATCAATATGCGGTTCTAGGTTCCTTCTATGCCAAAAATGTCCGTGGAATTGCGCAACCACGCGTTGGCTTGCTCAATAACGGAACAGAGAATAGTAAGGGCGACCCGCTTCGTAAGGAAACCTATGAATTACTGGCGGCTGATGAAAGTTTAAACTTTATCGGAAACGTGGAAGCGCGTGATTTGATGAATGGCGTTGCAGATGTTGTTGTGGCAGATGGTTTCACGGGAAACGCTGTGCTCAAATCCATTGAAGGGACAGCCATGGGAATCATGGGCTTGCTCAAGACAGCTATTACAGGTGGTGGTCTTCGAGCGAAACTAGGCGCACTCCTTCTCAAGGATAGCCTCAGAGGTTTGAAAAAACAGCTCAACTACTCAGATGTTGGTGGAGCGGTCTTGTTTGGTGTTAAGGCACCGGTTGTTAAGACTCATGGCTCAAGTGATGCCAAGGCTGTTTATAGTACAATCCGCCAGATTCGTACCATGCTAGAAACAGACGTAGTTGCCCAGACTGCGCGTGAATTTTCAGGAGAATAAAAGAGATGACAGAAAAAGAAATTTTTGACCGTATTGTGACTATTATCCAAGAGCGACAGGGAGAGGACTTTGTCGTGACAGAATCCTTGAGTCTGAAAGACGATTTGGATGCTGATTCAGTCGACTTGATGGAGTTTATCTTGACACTGGAAGATGAATTTAGCATCGAAATCAGTGATGAGGAAATTGACCAACTCCAAAGTGTAGGAGATGTGGTCGAAGTCGTCAAAAGTAAAGAATAGTAAGAAGCAACATGCAAGTCGTGTTGCTTTTTTATTGGGCTCTTTGTCAACTGTAGTGGGTTGAAGAAAAGCTAAGCTCGAGAAAGGACAAAATTTGCCCTTTCTTTTTTGATGTTCAGAGCAATAAAAATCCTTTTTTTGAAGTTTTCAAAGTTTCGAA
>NZ_WIJO01000081.1:0-5373 GCF_009496205.1 Streptococcus mitis | reverse complement strand
TAGACTATATTGATTACTACAACAATAAACGAATTAAGGTAAAACTAAAAGGACTTAGCCCTGTACAATACAGAACTAAATCCTTCGGATAAATTAATTGTCTAACTTTTTGGGGTCAGTACATTTTGCAGCGTTTTTATATATCTTCTTAAAATATTTGTACACACAAATGACAGTCAAATTGATTTTTTGGATTATTTTATCAAGAAGGAAAAATTTTTCATAATATGACTTTGCGAGCTCAGAGTCTGTATACACACACTCCCAAAATCATCCCAAAATTTGTATACACAAAGTGTATGTACTTTTTGGGATGATTTGAATTTTGGGGAATCCCCAACCCCATTTTTTAAGAGTTGGAGAGTTATATAAGTCTTATTTATAGTTTAATTTACAATGAGAATATGCACAAAGATTTTTTGTTACAAGTAACAACGTATAGACATTGTTTATTAATCGTAATTTATTGAGAATAGTGATAGAATGATACTGTACTAAATTATTTTAAGAATAGGTAATTGTATGAAAGAAGAGTTTGTAACGAAAAAAATTATTCAAGATCTTGTTAGCAACGGATTTGAAATTAAAGCATTTGATTATCCTCAGTCAGGAACTGGTGTGTTATTGTCACCTGAACATAGGAATTTTCCAAAATTAAACTTAGATATAATTGCGCTGCGGGATAAAGATTTATGGATTTTTGAAAATAAGGATAGATACTATCCAAAAGATTTTGAAAAATTAGATTTTTTGAAGAAGAATTTGAATGAGTATGAAAAATCTTTTAAAATTAAATTGGATTTGAATTTGAACGTCCTAGAATTAAAGACATTTATTGGAATACCAAAAGAAGAAAAGATAAAAATTAAAGATAACTATAAAAAATTAGTAGATGATGTATGGGGGGTATAAATGATTTCCAAAGAAAAAGTTAAAAGTTTTACTGAAAAGAGTAGTTATTACTGGGATAAAGATCCTAAATTAAATAAAAAAAGTAATAGAGAAGCACAAGAGAAATATACTTTAGTTGATATTTGTTGTGGTGCAGGAGGCTTATCAAAAGGGTTGACTGATACAGGGATGATTACACCTATTTTAGGTGTTGATATTTTTACTGAAGCTTTAAAAACATACGAGTTAAATAATCCCTATACCTCCACTATCTTAGGTGATGTAAGAAAAATTACGAATGAGTTATACGGTGAAGCAATAGATAATCTTAACGTTGATATAGTTGCTGCAGGAGTTCCTTGCCAAGGATTTTCGTTAGCTAATTTAAAAAGGAATGTAGAGGATGAGAGAAATTTCCTATTTCTAGAAGTTATCAGATTTATAAATTTGTATAATCCCAAAGTTGTAATAATTGAGAATGTATCAGGAATGAGATCGTTAGGAAATGGAGAATTTGAAATTGCTATAGCTGAAGCACTAGCTTCTTCGGGTAATTTAGGATACAAGGTAAAAAGAGAATTACTTAATGCAGCTGATTATGGTGTTCCACAAATTAGAAAAAGATTAATTTTTGTTGGAATAAGGAATGATATAGAGAATGAATTTCAATTTCCAGAACCTTTGTTTGGAACATTAGAAAATCCTCATAGAACTATTCGTGATGCCATAAGTGACTTGCCTAAATTAGGGAATGATGAGGAGATTACATGTTATGAGAAACCAGCTCAAAATAAATATCAAAGACAAATGAGAGCTAATGTGGCTAATAATTCTCTGAAAAATCATAAGTCCCCTAAACATCCTGAGAGTACAATTGATAGAATAAAGAGAACAATACCTGGTAAACCTATGTATGAAAAGTATAAACAAAGAATTAGATTGTCTTGGGATATCCAAAGTCCAACACAATTAGCCGGTGGAATTAGACCACAGTTTCAATTTGGTCACCCCGATCAAAATAGGGGGTTATCGGTAAGAGAAAGAGCCAGAATTCAAAGCTTCCCAGATGACTTTGTTTTTGTGGGAGGAGTTGTTCAAGGAAGAGTTCAAACTGGTAATGCTGTACCACCATTGTTAGCTTATAATATTGCTAAGGGAATAATAAAAATTTTAGGAGAAAAAAATGGATAAATTTGTTTTATGGGGAAGTACAGACGGTTTTTCTAAATTTATATATAATAATACTTTACTTAGACATGAGAATGTATCTTTTAAGGATTTACCAGAAAGTGATGCGAGCAAACCAAAATCTTTTCATAAGCTACCAACACATATAAAAAATATTCAATATCTTGATTCTCCAGATTTAATTATTGATTTGAACGGGGAACCGATTTTATCGATAGAAATATCTAGGGAAGCTGGTACAGGACATAATGTTTTTCAACGATTTGCAAGGCTTGCTGCAGCAGTTGAGAATAGAGTGCCTACCATTTATATATACCCAGAGGCTGCATTAGTTTATAGAAAGAAGCATTCATCTTCAAATTGGGATGAAATTAATCCTCTAATATTCTTTGCGTTAGAAAAATTATCTAATATTTTTCCAGAGGCACCAGCTTTGTTATATTACTATCCTAGTTATTATAGTACTAATCCGACTTCACCCGATATAAATAATGCTAATAAAGGATTAAGAACAAATTCAGATGTTCCTGTTATTGATAATGAGATGGATGAAATGTTTCAATGTGTAAATGAGATTATTCAATTTTTTCAAAATAAGAAGAAGGGAACTTTAATTTCTCAAAATCATGTAAGTAATAGAAAACTATTCATGCAAAAGGAGTATCATAATAAAATACATACTAGGAAATCTTTAAGAACTCCTTTATCTCCGATATCATCTACTATAACGGTTCCATCTAGTGCTGTAATTGACTATATATCCAGAGTTAAAGAAGGAGTTCCAATACAGTCAGAAGGGATGTACTTTGATAATACTATTTGGTCTGAACGGACAGAAACAATAATATATAAAGTTAATGCTCAATTTAGAGGGGATCCTTACCCGGGATGTTTAGCAGCATTAGATTATATGCTAACAAGGACAGGAAAAACATATGAAGATAGAAAAGCAAATCTTGTTTTAGCTTGGGGCGAAGTTATATATAATGAAGTTACTCAGAGACTAGATATTCTTCCTTCAAAAGGACAAACAATTAAAACTCTATTTGAAAAGGTGAAGAACAATGATTTAAAGCAAGATATTTTGACAAAGCAGTACGATGAAATTCCGTTTGAACAATTACCAAGGTATTTTATGCAGCTTAGATTTGGCTCTACGTATAGTAAACCTAAGGAAATTAGAGTTTATAGTTATTTTTCTGATGCGTTGCTATTTCCTGATGGGGCATTATGGAGAGAGGGCTAGATAGTATTTTTATGATAAAGGATACAGTTAATAGTAAGAAACTATTAAAATTATATAGTTGAGTTTATAGTATTAGTTTACTGACTAATGTTTAGAAAGTGGTTATATTTAAAGTTTACACAATAATCAATGTATTTTAGTTTTAAATTTAATTATAGAACGAGGTATTAATGAATCGTATTAAATCATTAAAAATAAAAAATTTTAAGCACATTGGAAATTCTTATGTTGGCTTTGATAGAATAAAAAATTTAAATATATTGGTAGGACAAAATAATATAGGTAAATCAACGTTGTTACAGTCAATAGAAATATTGATGTCAGGAGATGCTATATTTGAAGGAATCACAGAAGAGACTAGAATTAATTTTGGATTTTCCCTAGATGAAGATAGTATAAGAAGTCATTTCCATGAAAATTCTTATGGGGGGTCAATAGATGGTAACCATTGGAAATTTGGAAAGAATTACATTGGGAAATCTATATCATATGAGTTCCAACCTCGCAGGATGCTAGGTAAAGAACAAATAGCATTATTTTCTATTTCAGATATAATGCCAGAGGAATTAAATAGAAATAAGAGGATAGAAAAATTCATAGATTTAGCAGATAGATTTTTGTCTTATAATTTTAGAAGATTAAAAGTAGTTAAATTATCTGCTGACAGAAATTTATTGCCTGAAATACAAAGTAGAAATATAGATGTTTTGGAAGATGGGACGGGAGCAACCAATTTACTGAGACAATATTTGAATGTTCTTAATTTACCAAATGATGTTGTTGAAAATGATATCTTAAATGCTTTAAATCGCATTATGAAGCCCGAGAATCATTTTAAGAGAATTATGTGCCAAGAAATTGGAACTAATGACTATGATGATCCTAAATGGGAAATTTTATTGGTGAATGAAAATGGTAAAATTCCAATTTCTAGTTCTGGTAGTGGTTTAAAGACGGTTTTGTTGGTTTTGATAAAACTATTTTTAGAGACTAGGGGAATTTCAGGTTACAATCTTGAACAATCGGTAAGTGACTTTATATTTATTTTCGAAGAGTTAGAGAACAATTTACACCCAGCAATTCAGAGGAATTTATTTGATTTTCTTTATCAATGGTCAATAGAGAATGATACTTTAATATTTTTAACTACTCATTCTACTGTACCGATAAATATGTTTAGTGGGAAGGCTAATGTAACTCTTACTCATATAAAAAAAGAGAATCAGACTGTAGTGACTAATTCTGCACTTTCATTTATCGAAAATAGTGATATTTTAGTGAATTTAGGTGTTAGAGCAAGTGATATATTACAATCTAATGCTGTTATCTGGGTAGAAGGTCCATCTGATAGATCCTATATAAATCGATGGATTGAATTATACTCAAATGGAGTTCTAAGAGAGAATATACATTATCAAATTTTATTCTATGGGGGAAGACTACTTTCTCATTTAACTGGAAAAGTTAATGATTCGTCTGAATTAATTCAGTTATTTAGGGCTAATATCAATGCAATTATTGTAATAGATAGTGATAAAACAGATTCAAAAAAACAAATAAATAGGACTAAACAAAGAATAAAACGTGAGTTTGATAACAATCAGGCTATAGTTTGGATAACAAAAGGTAAAGAAATTGAAAACTATTTGTCTAGAAAGATATTCAAAAAGAAATATAAGATAGATAAGCAAATAGGACAATATGAAAAAATTGATGAATTCTTGAATAATAACAGTAAAAATAAAAAGCAAGGTAATTATTATGTTAGAAATAAGGTATCTGAGTCAATTGAAATTGCTAAGTTAATAGAAAAAGAAGATTTACTAGTTCTAGATTTGGAAAAACAAATTTATAATGTAATTAATAA
Source organism: Streptococcus mitis (assembly GCF_009496205.1). Classification (GTDB taxonomy): domain Bacteria; phylum Bacillota; class Bacilli; order Lactobacillales; family Streptococcaceae; genus Streptococcus; species Streptococcus mitis_BN. Next base: position 181 of record NZ_WIJO01000081.1, on the reverse strand, counting down.
AATAAAGTTATGGAATGGTTTATAGAAGATAGAGAGTGAATAATAAATTTTTTAATAAAATTAAAAATGGAAATAAAGTCAATACTACAAGATATGATTGAAATAAAGGAAATGAATGAATTTTTTGAAAAAAACAAAATAAATTAGAATTTAATTATAGTCATGAAGGAGAATATTATAA
>NZ_WIJO01000080.1:0-5649 GCF_009496205.1 Streptococcus mitis | reverse complement strand
GCATGGGATAACCTTTCTAAATGGTTTATTAAGCAATTCTATTTTACCAAGACTATCGTAACCATGCAAAAAAGCAACGGCAAATCCGTTGCTTTTTTTGGAAATAAGGGACTATTGTCCCAGACTCTTTTTTACAAATTTATTAAGCTGTTTATATGAAAAATATTTCATATACGTTTTAAATAGGATACAAGCCTTGTTTTTTGGTATAATTAAAGAAAAAAGAAATGAAGATCATGAAAAAATTTCAAGTTTTTACTCCTTCTCAGTATGTTGAACAGATGTTAGATAGCGTTGATTATCAAGGTGATATAATCTTAAAAAAATATTTTCTTGAAAATTCGGTTGGTGAAGGGAATATACTATTAATAGCTGTAGAAAGATATATACAGTCAGCGCAAAGCGCAGATATTTCTCCAAGAGAACTGAAGAAAGATTTAGAACAATATTTTATTGGCTATGAGGTAGATAAGTCTGTAATCGATTCTTGTATATCTAATTTAAATAATCTAGTATTAAAATATGGATTGAGAGATGTAAAATGGGATATTCGAAATGAGGATTATCTTAAATCTATTTTAGAAGTTCAGGCTGATTATATTGTAGGTAATCCACCCTATATTACTTATCAAGAGCTTTTACTAGATCAAAGACAATATTTAAAATCAAATTTTCTTGCTTGTAAAATAGGGAAATTTGATTATTGTTATGCCTTTATTGAAAAGAGTATGAGAGATTTATCGAAAAAATCTGGGAAGATGGCTTACCTAATTCCAAATAGTATTTTTAAAAATGTATTTGCTCAAAACTTGAGAGATATGATAGTTACCAATATTAAAAATATTATCGATTATAAGCACACGCATATTTTTGGGAATGTTTTGACATCATCTGCGATTATTATTATTGATAATAATAACATAAACAATAAAGTTTTCTATAATGACATAGATAATAATGAAAGTTTCAAAATAGATAAAAAATTTTTAAGTGGTCAATGGTATTTTGGAGTTGATTCAAGAAAATGTGAATCAGATTTCAAGTTCGGAGATTTATTCAAAGTAGCGAACAGTGTTGCAACTTTATTAAACAGAGTGTTTGTGATATCCGATGATTTGAATGTTGAAGATGGAGTCGTTAGACCAGCAGCTAGTCCAAGGCGACTATCTAAAGGACTTGATGAAAGAATAATTTTTCCGTATGCTTATGTTGAAGGTCAGTTGAAGAGATATTCTGTTGAGGAATTTAAAAAAAGCTTCCCTAAAGCTTTTGATTATCTGCAAGATAATATGAGTGCTTTGAAAAAGAGGAAATCAGATGGGAGATGGTTTGAATATGGAAGAAGTCAAGGTCTTCATTTTTTAAATCAGAGAAAATTAATGATTTCATCAGTGATAACAGAAAAGGTAAATGTTTATGATTTGGATGAAAGAACAATTCCTTATTCTGGTTTTTATATTATTCCGACAGGAGACAGAACATTAGAATTTGCTAAACAAATTTTGGAGTCAGAAGAATTTTATAAGTATTTAGAAACTAGAGCAATTAATGCAAGTGGAAAATCACTTAGAATTTCTGTAAATGACATAAAGAATTATCCAGTAAACCTGTAGTGACTATCAAGGAGTGTAGTATGGTTAAAGAGGTTGCATTTAGTGTTAGTGCAAAAGCTGCTCGGTTAATAGGGCGAGAAAATATAACAGATGTTAGTGGCGCTTTGACAGAATTAGTGAAAAATTCGTATGATGCTGATGCGGAATCAGTATTAATCAATTACGATATACCTTTTCCTATTATTGAAGAAGGACAAGATATTAGTGATAATATCAATGTTCTATCTGCTGAAGACTTTGAATTTTTAAATAGTGAATATATAGAAAATAAAAACTCAGCCACTAAAATACGTATTTTTTCCAATGAAAATATTGAATTAGGTTCTAATGAAGAAAATAAAAAAATTAAATTAGAAACTGTTAAGGAAGTTCTTTCTAAATATAATCATATTTATATTGTTGATAATGGAACGGGAATGACTGAAGAAATTCTTTCTACAGTTTGGATGAATATAGGGACCAGCGATAAAGAGAAAAATACAACTAGTAAAAAAGGTAGGCAGAAAACAGGAGCAAAGGGGATTGGCAGGTTTTCTCTTGATAAGTTATCTACTGCTACTGAAGTCTATACTCGTCAAATAGATAATTCGCTTTATAGATGGAGATTAAATTGGGAATTATTTGAAAAAGCTGAACTGATTGATGATGTGAAGGCAGAATTAGAAATTATTGATGACAAGACTATGGCTCAGATTGCAGAAATGTTTATCAAGTCGAATGAGAATGAATTTATTGATTTTGAAAATAATTCTGGAACTATAATTCATTTGAATCCGATTAGAGATAATTGGTTTAATAGAGATTTTCGGAAAGTAAACAAAAATTTAAAAAGTATTAATCCACTGACTAGTACAGATCGTTTTGAAGTAAATGTGTTGAACAATTATGACCATAGTCTGGATTTTAAAACTTCCCAAGATCGTTTTGATAGAAAAAGATATGATTATAGAGTAAAGGCAGAGGTAAAGAATGGGGAGCTCAGTTTGCTTTTTGATAGAAATGAGCTTGATTTGTCATTGAAAATCATTGAAGTAACTAAAGGGGGTGAGAGTTTTTCTATAGATCTAGATTCTGAATTTTGGAGCGACAGTGCTTTTCAAAAGAAATTAACAAATAAGTCTAGCTTCGATAGTAGCATAGAATATTCGTTTAAAATTTCAGATATCATAGATTCTAATGATTTCTCTATCAGAGATATTGAAAGTATTGGTGATTTTACTACAGAACTCTTCTTTCTAAAGAGCGCAGCAAGTTCTATACCTATTTTGAAAAGGTTTAATGCTACCGAAAGAAAAAAGTGGTCTGAAAATTTTTCGGGTATAAAAATATATAGAGACAACTTTAAAGTACGCCCGTATGGAGATGATGGCAGATATTTTGATTGGCTGAGTCTGTCAGAGAGACAACAGAAGAATCCAGGTGCACCAACTAATAAAGCTCCTTGGAGGGTTTTGCCGTATCAAATTTTTGGAGAAGTACTAATTTCTAGAGAAGGAAATCCAAATTTAACAGATAGTGCCAATCGAGAAAGCCTAGTAGAAAACAGAGAATATTCTCTACTAAAAGAAATATTATTATTTATTATTGAACAATTTGAAGCAGATAGACAATATCCATTGCAAGTATTAGGGAATCTGATTGATCGCCGCTATGAGAAAATTCGTTCAGAAAAGAAAAAAATTTTTATGAAAGATATCAAAAGAAATTTATCAGAAGGGAAAGGGTCCGTTCCTGAAGATAGGTCCAGTGATACTGAAACTTCTTTTGATAGTAAAAATAATTCAGAAGATGAGTTTAATACTGAATTTAAAGATAGCGATATAGAGCAGGCCTTAGATAGAATTACTGGTGAATTTGAACAGAGTGAAATAATGAATATACTTATGTCATTGAGTTCATCCGGTGTAATGGCTTCGACTTTTGCTCATGAGATAAATGGAGTTGCAACTGATTTGGGTACTCGTAATGACCACTTAAAGATGTGCATGGATTCGATATTAGCTGAGAGTGATTATAGAGGTGAAAGCTTTTTAAATCCATACAAATTATTGCAATTTTATTCTGTAACTGACAGGTTATTGGCTGCGTGGTTATCAGTCATTATCACCCCTCTTGAGAAAGAGTCGAGAGAAGAAACTATTTCTAGTTTTGATTACGAATTACGTCATATTATACAATTGTGGAAACCGTTACTAGATTCTAAATTCATATCAATATATGAGGATTTTTCTGAATCAAAAATTACCCTCGACAATTTCAATAAATTAGATTTGTTTTTAATTTTAAATAATTTCATTTTAAATTCAGTTTATTATTTGGAAGAGAAGGATTCTGGTGAAAGGCGAATAGATATTTCTCTTGCTGAAACACAAAGTTTAATAATTCTTGAACTTTCAAATAATGGGAAAGAATTATCTGAAAAGTATAAAGCTAACCCAAATTATATTTTAAAACCAGGTATTACTACGAAGCCTGAAGATGAAGGAACTGGCTTAGGTATGTGGATTTTAAATGAGGCAGTGGAAAGAAATGGTGGCAGGACAGAAGTAATTTCGGATTTTAAAGGTTTCAAAATAAAGATTATATTTAGTAAACAAAAGGAGGTATAATAGTGATAAATATTGGAATTGTTGAAGATAAGGAGTCTGAACTTGATAATATAAAGAGGTGTTTTTATGGTTATTATAGGGGAGATTGTGGTTTTCAAGATTACATCATAGATGAATATGGGGAAAAAGAAGAATTAGTTAATAAAATTTTAGATGATATCTTAAATACTAGGATTGATGTATTAGTGGTAGACTATCTAATTTCTAGAGAAGGTTTTAAGATTGTGGGAAATGAAGTATATGAATCAGTAAAAAGACATATTCAAAATTTCCCCGTTATCATTCTTACACAATACGTTGACGATTCTCAAAGAAGTGAAATCATAGACCCGGATAAGGTTTATAGGAAAAGTATTTTTTTTGATATAAATACTCAAGAATCAAAGGATTCATTGAAGAACATAGATATAAGTATAAGAAACTTTCAAAGACAAAAAGAAAAAATAGAGCAAAAAATTTTGTACGAGCAACAAAAGATTAAGGATAGAGAGATCGATCCATCAGTTCTTATTAATCTATCTGAATTGGAGCTTAACTTAAATAAATATATAGTTTCTGATAGCGCAACTGAACTAGATAAATTGTTTGATACTAGTCAGTTAGAATGTGCAGTAAAACTTATAAAGGATCTAGGAGAATTGTAATATTTATGGAAAAGATTGGAGAATTTCGGTATCATAAAATTATACGGACTTGTCAGAAAAAATATAAAAATTATAAAAGTTATAAAAAAATTTAAAAAAAGATTTCGAGAGTAAGTGTGCTTATTGTAATGTTTCAGACGAGCAAATTACGACCCCATTTGAAGTAGACCATTTTGTACCAAGTAAAATTTGTGAAGAATATAATAGGTGTGATTTGATTACCGATTACAGTAATCTGATATACTCTTGCAAGAAGTGTAATTTAGCCAAGAGTGATTTGTATAATGGAAGCAAAATCCCGGAAGAACTGTCTAATGATAGATTTTATAATCCTGTAGATGTTGATTATAATAATATATTTTACAGAAATATTATAGGTGGTATTGATTCGCAAGATATAAAAGGTCGAAATATGATTGTTGATTTGAAACTTTACCGAGTTTTTCATAATTATGCTTGGATTTCGGAAGAACTGTTTAGAGTACGTTCTGAAATCGATGCTAAAATTGATAAAATTCCAGCTGAAAATGAAAAGCGAATGAAATTATTGGAAGTTCATAGAATCGTAACTAATGAAGCTATAAAGTATAAGGAATTGTTTCAAAAAGTTTACAATAAGTGATTTTTATCGCATCACACCTGTGATGCGATTTTTTGAGGCTCTTTGTCAACTGTAGTGGGTTGAAGAAAAGCTAAGCTCGAGAAAGGACAAAATTTGCCCTTTCTTTTTTGATGTTCAGAGCAATAAAAATCCTTTTTTTGAAGTTTTCAAAGTTTCGAAAT
>NZ_WIJO01000007.1:0-52233 GCF_009496205.1 Streptococcus mitis | reverse complement strand
ATATCTGATATTTCTTTATCTGTCTTGGAAAATATGTCTAAGAAAGACATGGAATCCTTTATCCTTTACCTACGTGAACGTCCTTTGCTGAATGCTAATACAACCAAGCAAGGAGTTTCTCAGACAAGATATTATAGAGCTTTTTAAAAAAGACTTAGACCTGTGTAAAACGGATTTTATAACCATTTATAACTAAAAAATTTTTTTGGAATAAAAATAGCTAAAAATGTACCTTATCAAAATGAAAACTGGAAATTTATTAAACCTGAATTTTAGTGAGGATGTACTTTAGTTAAATCAAGGTTTTAAGCTTACATTGGGTTTAAAAAAGGGGTAATTTTGTACATTATGTATCTAAGCTACTGGATCAAAAAATGTACTTTATCCAGCCTTAAAATAAAGTACATTTTAATTATAAAGTACATTTTTTAGAAAGTGTACATTACTCCTTAAACTCAGTCGTATCAAGGGTTTATCCACTGTCTAGGGAAAAGTACAAAAATTTCCAGTTTTTTTGAAGTTTCTATTGTGAATCATTAGCTAGTGCTTTTTCTAGTTTCCAAATACTAAACCAGAATGAAATAGTCAACAGAATAAGGAAAATAAAAAAGAGATTATCAGTAACGATATTTCTGTTCATTCTACATAACTGAAGAGCTATATATTGTTTTCTTTTTCATGATTTTAATCTTACTGTACAGATTTGATACAGTAAACTCCTTTCTAGCTTTATGCATTATCATTTCTAACTTAATTATAATCTTATTTTTACCAAAGTTCAGTTACTTGTACGTGAGATATCTTGTAAGTAAAAAATAACCGATCTCATTGCTGAGAATCGGTTTTCTAATATATTTAATTAATTAAGAAGTTTATTTTTTACATAACATAAATTATGTAAAAATCTCCTACAACAATAAATCTTTTACTTTCCCAATTTCACTTTTTGGAATAACTAGGTGAATCATATCTCCGAGATACATTCTGGTTGAACCGTTAACGGTTTGACTTTTACCGTTATGGACTTGGGTGGTGATGAGGATATTATGTGGTAGGTTGAGTTCATGAACCTGTTTTCCAGCGATTTTGTCAGAAACAGGGATTTCAATGAGAGTGACTTCTCCTTCATCTGTCGCTTCTTCTGGCAGCATTTTTTCCAACATAGCCTCATAGACTGGTGCACCCTTGAGTAGATCCATGATGATGTAGGCGACCAAGGTTACTAATCCAAGTGGCATGAGGTTGCGAATATCTCCTACCATCTCAGTTACGAGTATCATAGCAGTTAAGGGAGCCTTAGATATTGCTCCAAAATAACCACTCATTCCTAGAATGACAAATATAGGGAATTGCTCTTGACTGACAAGTCCAAGATTGACACAAATAACACCAACTAGAGCTCCAAGTAAGGAGCCAAGCGCCAAAATTGGTAGGAAAATTCCTCCTGGAAGACCACTTCCATAACTAATCATGCTCCAAACAAAGCGAATCAAAAAGTAAACTAATAGAACTTGGAAACTAAAATCTTGCTCAGTTAGGGAAAGAACCAGCTGATTTCCACCACCAAGGATTTGGGGTAAGAAGATTCCGACTGGTAGGATGAGAATAAAGGCAAAAATTGGATAATAAGCTCTATCCAAATGGATTTTTTGACCAAGCCAATCATAAACTCGACCAACATTGAGCACAGCTTTCTCATAGAGAAAACTGGAAAGTCCTAGAAAAATTCCCATAAGGAGGTAAATCCAATACTGATCTAAGGTCATGAGTGGGATGTTGTCTGGCATATCCAGTACGGGTGTTAGGCCAAATATGAGCAGAGAAACAAAGTTTGCTACGAGACTAGCTGCTAGAGTGGAAACCCAGAAAAATCGAGAAAAGTGATGATAGACTTCTTCTACCACAAAGAGAAGTCCTGCAATCGGCGCATTAAAGGCTGCAGCTAGACCAGCGGCAGCTCCACTAGCAATCAAGGAGCGTTCCTCTACTGGACTGGATTTAAGCCATTTGGCAATTCCTTTACCACCAACAGCTCCAAGTTGAATACTTGGCCCTTCACGCCCCAGCATAAGACCACTAGCAATAGCAAGAATTCCTAGGATATATTTTTTCCAAAGAACGCCCCACCAGTTGAGGGTCATGAGGCCTTTCAGTTCGGCTTCGACTTGAGGAATTCCTGAGCCTTTGATATCTTTTTCTGACCGTGTTAATTTAGCACTGAGCCAACAAACTATTAAATAAAATAGACCAATGATAAAAAGATTGCGCACTAGGTGCGCTTGATCTTGATAAAGTCCTTGTATCAGGTGGAAGCCTTTTTCGATTAAGAAACGAAAGGATCCAACGATAATTCCAACAACGAGACCGACGATGATTCCTCGTCCAACTTGGGATAATATGGTACTCGAGGCAAAGGCAAATTCTTTCTTGGAACTGAGTGTTTCTGACTGTTCCTCCATAATCATTCCTTCTAACTTAACTTTCTTTTTCTCCTAAAACCAGTGATTTAACGGGTTCAAAGCTGGTTCGGTGAATTGGGGTAACTCCTAGTTTTGTGAGGCCTTCCAGGTGTTTAGCAGTTCCATATCCTGCATTAGCAGCAAAATCATAGCCAGGGAACTGCTGATCGTATTCCTTCATCAATTCATCACGTGTCACCTTGGCTATTATAGAAGCCGCTGCAATTGAAAGGGAATTGGCATCTCCTTTGATGATAGATGTTTGTGAAATTGGTAAATCCAGTTTCATGGCATCTATCAAAAGGTGCTCAGGTTGCGGACGGAGCTGGGAGATTGCTTCCTTCATAGCTAGTTTGGTTGCTTCATAGATATTGACTTGGTCGATGACCTGATTATCCATGATACCAATGCCGATTGACAAGGCTTGCTCCTGAACTGCTTGGAAAATCTCCAGATGTTTCTTTTTAGGAATTTTCTTGCTGTCGTTAAGACCTTTAATTTTACAATTTTGAGGTAAAATAACAGCTGCAGCGACTACAGGTCCAGCCAGAGGACCACGACCGACCTCATCAACACCTGCAATTAGGGTCAATCCTTGCTTATAAAGTTCTTTTTCATAGGAAAGCATAGATTCCAAACGCAAATTTTCATCCAATTCAGCCTGAATGGCTTTTTTACGTTTGCTGATTTCTTTTTGAACCCCAGAGCGATTATCCTGCTCGAGTTCTAAAAAAATAGGGTTATTTAAGTCCTTAACTGTTGCAAGGAGTTCTTTGATTTCTTTAATCGTCGCCATCGAGGTCATCCAATGTATCTAAGGTATAGTTACCGAGTTTACCATCGCGGACTTCCTTCACAAAGAGACTGTAAAAGCGGTCATAGTCATCACGGAAACCGAGGGCACGGGTCATATCCATAATGATAACAGGCGCTTCTTCCTCAATTTTCATTTGTTTGAAGCGTTCAGCCAGCTTTTCTGGATAATGTTCTTTGAAATAATTGAGGCCAAAAATAGTTACCTCATCCATAGGAAGCAACTGGTCTTTGATAGCACCTGTTAGGGCTAGTTTGAGAGCGACAGTTTCGTCTTCGAACTTAGGCCAGAGAATCCCCGGTGTATCCAAGATTTCCAAGTCTTTATTGGTTTTAAGCCATTGTTGTCCCTTGGTAACACCTGGTTTGTTGCCGACAACGGCAATCTTCTTACCAGCCAAACGATTCATGAGAGTTGATTTACCAGCGTTTGGAATCCCGATAATCATGGTACGCAAGGTTTCAATCTTGATACCACGTTCCTTCTGGCGAGAAATCTTATCAGCCATGAGCTTTTTAGCAGCATCTGTTACAACTTTAACTGTCACTTGCTCTTTAGAGTTGATAGCCAGAGTCTGAATTCCTTGTGATTCAAAATACTGGCGCCATTCCTTGGTCATTGCTGGATCGGCCAAGTCCGCCTTATTTAAAATCAAGAGTTTTGGTTTGTCACCAACAATCTTGGTCAACATAGGATTTTGACTAGATAGAGGTAAGCGTGCATCCACCAAAATCGTCACAAAATCAACAAATTTTAAATTTTCCTGCACCTGTCGACGAGCTTTAGACATGTGACCAGGAAACCATTGAATTGTAGCCATAATATATCTCCTTCGGATTGAAAAAAATGTAAAAACGTTTTCTTTCTTGCCTTCTATTCTATCATAAATTATTCTTTTTTGCATAAGCTTTTGTCTAGAAAAGCTATTTTATTAAGGAAAATTGAATGCAATCTCATTTTTTAATATATTAATTTTCAGCAAATACCTATCTCTAATCCATGAGATTATTAAATATAAAATTAGTCGTATTGCATTCAATTAAGTTAATTAATCATCTGATAAAATAATCAAAATATATTTTTATGAAATATCATTTAGAAGTACTATTAAAACATACCTAATTTTATTTATGAAACTACCGGATAATGGTCTGATTGAAATGAAATTAGAGAAGACATGTTTGTCCTCTCCACCAACTTTTTTATTACTCATTAAATAATTTCTCCAACTGTTTGGTTGCTGATTCAATCTCGTAGCCATTTTCATCTATTAGCTGTTTCACCTTTTCTGTATCAAGCTCCCGATGATCTCTGAACGACAAAATCTTATCTGCCCAATCTTCAAGAGAATCATTCAAAGACAGGCTGTTATCATAGTTATCTAGTATTTTTGCATCTGGTAAATGATTTGCTGTTACAACAGGTAATCCATTTGCTTGTGCTTCAATTAATACAATCGGTAATCCCTCAAAATTTGATGGGAAGAAGAAAACATCTAGAAGGTTTAGCATTTTTCCGACATTAGTGGTCAAGCCTGTAAAGATGACTTTGTCTGCTACTCCATATTCTTTTGCCACATTTTCTAAAAACTCAGTATCTCCTCTTCCGATAAATACTAGACGAGAATTCGGTTCTTTTTTGACGATTTCAGAAAATACCTTCACACAAAAACTTTGATTTTTCTGCTTTTCATACAAACGAGAAACTTGTCCTACGACTAAACAATCTTCTGGAATATGATACTCTTTATGAAGTTGGGCTTGCATTTCTTGATTATATAAAAACTTTTCTACCTCAATGGCATTATGAATCACTAAAGCTTTTTCTCTTTCTTGACCATGATAAAAATGGTTCAACGCTTCTGTTCCACAAGCCCAAAAATCGGTCGCATATTTGCCGACAAAAAGACGATTGACTGGATGAACAAAGCGGTAAAATTTATCTGCTGTTGCACAATGTCCATGAACAATTCTTTTTTCGATTCCGTATTTCTTTGCTAATTTTAAAAATTCTAGATGAGTCAATCCATTTTGATTGGACCATAAAATATCATAACGATGAGCATTCTTCTTAAAGAAACGATCCCATTCCTTTAATGCCTGTTTCATATGAGGTCTTAACTTGGGAATTCTATGAACCACTAGAGGATTGCGACAAAGCTTTTTAAAATGATCACTAAATTCAACACCTTCAGGACCTTGTAGTAAAAATTCAAGTTCAAATTCAGAGGTATCAATATGGTTATAAAAATCTAGAACAATTTTTTCCAAGCCACCAATATCTGGAACCAAACCACACACTAGTATTCTTTTCATTGATTTCTCCTTATTTTTTTAACTTTAATACTTTTTGAATCATCAGTATAATTTGTTTACCGCCTTCATGATTTCTAAATAGGAAAACGTAGACACCCAATACTGTCAAATAAAGGACGATTTTGATGATCAAACCAAAAATGAAATCTAGCTGAGTTAAGAGGTAGTTATCCAGTAAACTCAAAAGTAGAAAGCTTATCCCTGCGACAGTGAAATCTTGTAACATTGTTTTAAAAAAGTCCTTTGAAGAAGCTTTCAATCCATACTTAAAGGCGCTATAGGGTTCATACCATATGCAGGTTAAGACTGTTGAAAAAATCGTACCCAATAAAATTCCAGCTACTCCTAAATCTAAAATTGCTAAAAAGTAAAGTGAAAGAATAATATTTAATATAATTTCTGAAATAGTTTTTTTATTTTGTTCATAACTTAAACCATAGACTGAAATCAACGTTAGAATCGGTCTTCTATAAAAGGTTAAGAAAAAATGAAGGACAATCAAAATCTCAACTGTACGATTAAATGAAAAACTCTCACCTAACCAGATAGTCATAAATGGATGAATGAACATTAAATAGCCTAAGCTAGCAAAATAAATCAGGCTAAAAGCAATAAATTGGAATTTTTTTAGGAATTTAACCATATCTGCTACTGTCGTAGATTCCGAATGGACTAAGTTACCTACGGAAGAAACAACTGAATTAATCATAGTATTTAAAATCAGTGAAAGAAATCCTAAAACATAGGTATAATTCCCATAAATACCTATAGCTGCTAAGCTGACAAAACTTGCCATTAGAATACTATCTGTTTGAAAAACAATCGTTTCTCCAATACTACCGACTATATTTCCTTTGATATTTCGGATAAATTTTTCTTTTTCCTCCTGATTAATGGGTGTTATCTCATTCTTAAACAAGTAACCATACAATCTATCAACAATCCCCGACATGATGATATTCCCTATAAAATTCATCATGATACTGATCAATAGATAAAAAATATAATTTTTGGTAAAGAATAAAATTCCGATTTGCAAGCATACACGAAGCGTATTTAATCCAAAGTCAATCAAAGTCATCATATAATTACGCTGATCGACATAAAGCAAGGTTCGTTTATAGGAGAAAAAATAGCTGGAAGCTGAGTTAAATACAAAGAGGAAAAAGATCAAATATACTTCACTATTTACCGTATAATCCTTTATCATATAAGGAAGAAATAAAGAAAGTATAGCGCCCAGTATAAAAATAGAAAAGCCGATGATTCTATATAATGTTTTGAAAAGAATCATAAAGGCATTGATTTTTCCATGTTCTTCTCTGCATAAGGGTCCATATAGTGCATAGCTCATGGCTCCAGCAACCCCTAATTCTGCCAAAGACAGGATAGAAACTAAACTAGACAAATAATTGTTTAATCCTAGATAGGTTACCCCAAGTAAATTGATAAAAATAGTTCGATTGATAAAGCCAAGAAGTACTTGAAAAGGTTGCAATGCCAGAGCAATACTCGTATTTAAGGTGGCAAATTCGGTTCTACTTTTTTTCGTGTATTTCATCTATTCCTTTAATTTTCCTTGTAAAAGTTGATCGAGATAACTTCCTGGAAGGACTTCTTCTTTCTTGATTTTATAAGTCGTTTTTAAAATCGGTGTTGTTTTTAATACTTCTTCCCATTCTTTTTCATCAAAAAGATCATGGGCATGGTCTCTTAAAAACCAAACATGCTCAGCTGGTGATAGAATAGGTAATCTATCCACTAAGCTTTCAAAATAAGGATTGCACTTATATTCGGACAAAATAAAATAATCCATCATCAGGTAATGAATAAAGACTGGATATTTACGAACATAGTAAAGATATAAATCCCGAATATGTTTAAAATAAGGCTCGCCTTTTTTTCCTGCTAGAAAGAAACCTGCCCATTTAAAGTCACCAACAGTTCGTTCTATTTGTTCTGATCGTATAGGTGGATGATTCAAACTAAAAAAGTCACCTTCAAACATTTCTAAAGTTGCATAGGGAGATACCAATAAGGTTGCATCCATCCAAATGCCACCATATTGGTATAAGAGACTAAAACGAATAATATCTGAATAATGCGCAGCTGATAATTCTTTTTTCTTGTATTTTTCGGTGATGTCTCCTGGAATATTGATGAAATCCGCCAGATTTTCATCCGTCAACAAATAGAATTCACAGTCATTTCTTTTGGCGAAGTTTTTTATGGTCTTCATTGAAGCCTGGACTGTCTCAGGCATTTGAGCTTCTCCCTGTTGCCACATTGTCCAAATCATTTTCGGAAATTCCGTCACTTCTTCTTTTTCATCCATCAAATCATCTATTTGAGCTTCTTTTCGTAATTTCAGTACAAAATCCAAAAGAATCTTTCTTCGAAAATCATAAAACATCTTGTCAGATTTTTGTGCAAGAAAGTAAACACATGTTAGTTTAAGGCCATAATATTTTAAAATTTGACAATAGCGAGCCATTTTATTTTGTAAGATTTGTAGTTTCATAAACTCTACAAGTTCCTTTCACATTTTTCTAAAGCTGTTTTTAGAAAATGTCCGTTACGAAGTTTCTCTCCTACTATTTTACTATTTTTAATCAGCTCTTGAAAATCTTCTTCATCAATCGAGTTTAAACAATCTGCAATTTCAAATAATGAATCAACAAGTATTCCACAATGGTTTTTTCGTACAAACTCAGCTAAAGCAGATTGTCTCCACACGATGATTGGAAAACCTGATGCTAAATATAAAGAGGCTTTATGTGGGTTATTCATCTTTAAATATTCTCCATACATCCCACTACAAGTATGGGGGCTATCTCCATCCCAGACTAAGCCAAAACCACCATGCAAGTGATTAGAAAGTTCATCAGGAGAAAAAGCACCTTGATAATGAACGTTGTGAGGAAGATTCTCCTCTTCAAAGTTAATGCCATAAATAGAAAAATCTGGTTTTTCGGGTAATTGTCTTGCGTATTTTGTTTTCCGAATATCGAAATTTCCAGCTAACAAAATAGTTTCTTTTTCATAAGCTTTCTTCTCTTCATAATTTGGAATTAAATAATCAAATATCTCTAAGGAAACAATCTTCTCTTCCGGTATTCCCAATCGAACAAGTTCACTTTTCATCTTTTCGTTATGAGCGATAATACCATCGACTTTTTCAAGGACTGTTTTATTCTGTAAAAAATGGATAATGGAATGTTTAAAATCTGTAAATGACCTGATTTTTTTGTTTCTCAAGGACTCGATATCATGAATCAGTAAATAAGCTTTGAATGTCCTATTTTTCAAAAATCTCGTTAAAATTTGTTTTTTTAAGGAATGCCATAATAATGGAAATTGAAGAACTAACACATCATCTTTTGTCAAAGCGATGGAATTTGAATCATTATTTAGGGAAAAAGGTTGATATCCTGCTTCTACCATTATTTTTTCAGCATCTAATCTTGCTTTAGATCCTGCATGTTTGGCTTCTGCGTAAAATTCTTTTAAGTAATAATTCATACTACTTCAACCCTCTCCAAAATCTTTTTACAATATATTTTTCAAATCTCCATTGAATGGCTCCAACAACTCTTGAAATGAAGACAATCTTTTGAGGGAATAATCGATAGGCTCTCATTAAAAATGAGCGACTTGAACTTTTAGCGTAACGATTCAGGTACTCGACATATTTTTCTTGATAGGGATTTCCCTCAAATATACGATAGTCGACAAGGTGCATCAAAACTAAATGGAATAAGCGACGTTGTACGTATGGGAGTGAGTCAGCATTTCCTTCATATAGTTGCTCCACTTTATCACAAATCGTAAACAAATCCAAATTTTTCAAACTAAATTCGCGATTCATAATACTACCAGAACGCACGCGATAATAGTATCCTATATAATCAATTTTTACCATTTTATGTATCTGTTTTAAGATTCCCATTCCGCCATACACATCTTCATAAAATAAACCTTCTAAAAATGGAAAATTGACAATCACTTGTCTTCGAAAAAGTTTAGCAACTGCATTCAAACGGACAATATTATCTTTACATAAAGAGACTAAAGCTTCTTGGGCATTTCCTTGAAAAATAATTTTTACATTTTCTGGTGAAGGTATTGCTAATTCTTCTTGATCATTCGTATACCAACACTCTACAATATCAATATCATCTGAGGTAACCTGTTTTATCAATTGTTCCAACATATCTTCTTTAAGAACATCATCACTGTCTACAAAAGTGATCAATTCGCCTTTAGATTCAGTCATACCACGATTACGAGCGCCACTTAATCCTTTATTTGCTTGATTGATTAAGCGAAAGCGAGGATCTTGTTTACAATATCTCTCACAAATTTCTTTTGAAGCATCTGTTGAACCATCATTGACTAAAATCACTTCAATATTGTTATAAGTTTGACATTGAATACTATCTAAACATTCTTTCAGATACTCTTCAACATTATAAACAGGTACAATGACACTAATCATAAATAGGCTCCTATTAAATTTTCCATTTTTTTCGAATGTCTAAATATCTTAAATACAAAGGATAATATAAACTAAAAAAATATTTTGGTGAATAACTGTACCATCTTAATAGTTTACTAGAATTGAAAATATCTGATGATTCCTTAGCTGTTTCAGCATATTTATGAATTGCATCAATATATAACTGATAGTAGGGATGTCCAATTCGTATACGATACTTTTTAAAATGACCAATACCGACTAAAAATAACATATTCCCTACATAAGGTAACCAATTATCTTCTCTAAATTCCTCTAATAATTTTTCACCAACTTTAAAAATATCAAGATTCTTTTCTGAATATTTCTGATTCATCGTACTAGAAGTATGATATCGATAATAATAACCAATATAGTTAATTTTTCTCATTTTATGAATATATTTTAAAGAGACGATTCCAGTATAAAAATCTTCATAAATTAAATTTTCTAAAAATGGAACTTTCTCCACTATTTTACGGCGATAGATTTTTGCGACAGGGCTCCAACTTACTCCATGATTAAAACATTGGTATAATGCTTCATTTGAATCAAATTCTTTAACAAGAATATCTTTTTTTTCTTCATTTAAACATTGAATAGCCTCAGTTCTATCACATTCTACAATATCAATCCCATTAGACATATACTTCATTAGTTGTTCTAACAGACCAAGACTTACAACATCATCACTATCGACAAACATGATATATTCACCAATAGATTCTTTTACGCCATGATTTCTGGCTACACTTTGACCTTGATTTTTTTGATTGATCAATCGGAAACGCTTATCTGTTTGGCAAAAATGTTTACAAATAGCTTTGGAGCCATCTGTAGAACCATCATTGACTAAAATGACTTCTATATCTTGATAGGTTTGCTTTCGAATACTTTCTAGGCATTCTTCCAGATATTCTTCCACGTTATAAACTGGAACGATTACGCTAATCATTTTTTCTGACATCCCCTATAAATTTTCTGTATTATTCTACATATTCAAATCATCCATTTTTCCCTATATGTAATTTATCATTTAGATGATTCATTACTTTTTTAGTAGATATCCAAATCTTTTGTATACTTGTATAAATGGGATGAGTAATCGTTGTATAATATTTTGGAGCAAGTAAGTACAGTCGCAATAAACGATATTTCTGGACAACTTCCTTGGATTGCTTTGCTATAAAAGCAGCGTTTCGAATAAAATCTTCATATAAATCGACATATGGATTCTTCTTATTTATCCCATCTTTTAAATAGTGTCCATGACCTATATAAAACATAAAATATCCAATATAAGGAAGCATATCTTCATCATCTTTAAAAGAATCTATTAACTGATTTCCCACTTTAAAAATATCTAAATCTTTTTCATTAAAGGATTTTGTCATAGTACTATTGGGACGAACACGATAGTAATAACCGATATAATCAACAATTACTATTTTTCGAATATGTTTTAAATAATTTATTCCTGTAAAGACATCTTCATAAATATAACCTTCTAAAAATGGAACTTTTTCAACAATTTCTCTTCTATATAATTTCGTAAAAGCACAAAACTTCACTTCTTTAAACGCAATACAATTAAGAATTGCTTTTTTAGCATTTCCTTCGAATGCAATTGTAGAAGTTCTATTAAGAAAGAACTCTTCTTTATTTCTTGTCATTCTACATTCTACGATATCTACATCCATCTTCATGTAAGGAAGTAATACTTCTAACACGCTTGTATTGATCACATCATCGCTATCCACAAACATAATATATTGCCCAACAGATTCTTTAACACCTCGGTTTCTGGCAACACTCTGTCCTTGATTTTCTTGATTAATCAATCTAAAGCGACTATCTTTTTCGCAATATTGTTCACAGATTTCTCTTGAACCATCGGTTGAACCATCGTTTACTAAGATGACTTCAATGTCTGTAAAAGTTTGCTGCCTTATACTTTCTAAACATTCTTCTAAATATTCTTCCACATTGTAAACGGGCACGATAACGCTAATCATAAAATAATTTCCTTCTCATTTATGTTTATTCATCTAGCTTTACTTCTTTAATGCCATTTTTGAATTTCCAAATTGCGTAATAGAGCGGGAATACAATTGAATTATAATATTTTGGGCAAACATTATAGAGCTTAATCAAACGTGACGATCTAGCTAAGTCTGGATTTTTCTTGGTGATAGTTACATAGTCGGCCAATTTCTGATTATAGACTTCTGTATATGGATTTCCTTTTTGAATATAGTCTTGATAATGCATGGTCGCTACATGAACTAGGTATTTACCAATATAAGGAAGAAGTTCTCCCCTATCAGAATACAAGTCTATTAATTTATCGCTGACAGTAAATACATCTAGATTTTTCTCGGTAAATTTTCGATGCATGGTACTAGTCGCGTGTTGACGGTAATAATATCCTACATAATCAATTTTAACAATCTTTCGGATATATTTAAGCATACCAATGCCACTATAAATATCTTCAAAAATGAGCTCTTCTAAGTAGGGGACAGCTTCGACAATAGCTCTTCTATAAAGCTTTGTGACTGGATTGACACTTAGTAGATGGTTAGGGACAACTTTCACTGCTTCTTCAGAATTTCCCTCAAAAATGATTTTGATATCTTGAGAATTTTCTGCCAAGAATTTCTTTTTATGTACGGTGAACTGACTTTCTACAATATCTACGTCACCACTCATATAGTGCATTAAGGTTTCTAAATAATTTGGTAGGATAATGTCATCACTATCTACAAATGCAATAAACTCGCCTGTTGAAGCTGTTACTCCATTATTTCGTGCAACACTTTGTCCTTGGTTGCTTTGATTAATTAATCGGAAACGCTTATCTGTTTGGCAATAATGCTCACAAATAGCTTGTGAACCATCTGTTGAACCATCATTGACTAAAAGGACTTCAAGATCTGTGTAGGATTGATTTTGAATGCTGTCTAAACATTCTTCCAGATAAGTTTCCACATTATAAACAGGTACGATTACACTAATCATTCTTTATCCTAACCTTATTTCCTTAATCCAATTTCATCCAAAAGTGTCTTTGTAAAATCTTTTTGAATGGCATTAACCTTGTTATTGACTATTTTTCGTTCGTCAATATAAGGATCTTCAGATCTCATGACACTCTCTAGAAATTCTAATAAATCATGCGAATCACGAATGACACTTCCCACCATTAAATTCTTCACATCTTCAAACACAAAACCTCTTTTTTCCTTGTATTCCTCATAATCATTAATGGTAAATGCTACGGGTCTATTTAATAAATAATAATCTAAAAATACTGAAGAATAATCTGTAATCAATGCACTGGTTGTGCCCAAAAAGGTATATAAAGTCCCATACTGCTCACTAATGATATCTTCTGTCAATAAATGAATCGTCGAAGAATTCATTTCAAATTTCAACTGAGACTCCTCAAGAGGATGGAGTTTAATGTAAAGTTCATACCCATGATTTGAGAGTAGTTCTTCAATGTTTTGAAAGTCCTCTTCTTCTAAAGAAAATATTAATGCTGCTTGGCTATCATGATAATTTTTAGAATTGCGGTATGTTGGCATCCAGATGATTTTCTTCTTTTTTTTCTCTTTAAAGAGCTCATCATTTCGAATATTGCCAACAAGAAGCATCTGCTCATCTTTAGCATTAAAAGCAGCTTTCATGATTGGAGTAAATAATTCTGAAGAGGAGACTAATTTTGTAAAGAAATTATAGTCAATTTTTTCCATTCCAACTTCAAGATTCCCAATTTTTTTCAAGGGCATTCCATGCCACAAGTTGACAACCATCTGGTTTGGAGCAGGTTTGATGGGATACTTGCCAAATGAATAGAAAAAATATTTAGATGTTAAAAAATAAAAGAAACCTCGATAAATAGAAACATACTTTACATCATTTTCTTTGTCTAAATGATAAAAATCATTAGAAGCACAAACGATTTCATATGCTTCTTGGTAGCTATTATCCACTAAATAGTGATAGAGGGTTCTAAGATTATCTCTAAATCCCCAGTTAGAATACAGAACAATTCTATTCCTTTTCTTGGGAATCATTTTATTTAGTTTATAAGTAAAATTACTTACTTTAAAAAGTAAGGGTTTTAAATAGTTAATCATTCTCTTTTTAAACCTTGCTTATAAATTTCTTTTAAATTTTGAACATTTTCTTCGATGTCAAACGGCTTGAGGTGTTCATTCAGCTGTCGTTGCTTATCCTTGAAAGGCGCCTTTTCTATATAGTTTACCCATTTATCCTTATCTAGAGGCATAGCTGTACAGAGTTCACTAACGATCTGAGTTGTCGGATCAATCGTTTCATTCATGATAATATTGACTCCGGAACACTGAGCTTCTACCAGCACGATTGGGAAACCTTCATACAAAGAAGGAAAGGCAAAAATATCAAAGGCTGAATAAAATTTATGAACATCATCTCTTTTTCCTGTAAAGATAATATTCTTCAATTTCTTACTTTTTCCTTCTAAAATTGAACGATCTGGTCCTTCACCAACAAAGAAAAAAGTAACATCAGGCAATTCTTTAGCAATTTCAATCAAAAAACTCTGATTCTTGAAAGGATTTAAAATACCAATCATCCCTACTACTTTTTGATGTTCAGCTATATGAAACTCTTTGCGGATTTCTTCTCTAAAAATCGGAGAAAAACGATACTTATCGATGTCAATTGCATTTGGAAGGATTTGAAAGGATTGCTTTCCAAATATCTTCAGTCCAGCTAATTGGCCACAAGAGATACGATGGGTTGCATTTTTCAAGGCTAGAAAGACCAAAAATCGATTGCGAATACTTTTTAACCAAGTATCTGAAAATTGGCTACTATGATTGTGGTAAATCCTAACTGGGACACCATTTTTCCGAGCATAGTAATTATGTATAAAAGCGGTTATAGGATTATGGACATGGAGAATGTCAATTTTATTCGTTTCATAAAAGTGTTGGCACTCTCTCGCATAAGCAAATAATTTTGAAATCTTTAGGGCAGGGAATACAATACGTTTGATTTCTTTTTCATCTAGGTATTGATTAAATGGGAAATGAGCCTCTCCATTTGACTCGCCCACCATATATTCAAACTCTTGATCATCAGTTGGGATATGATTCTTTATAAAACTTTGTACCCCGCTCATGGTATTCCTTACACCACCTGTTACATGTATGACTTGATATTTCATTCTAGTTTCCTTGATTCAAATCATTCTTTATCTTAGAGGTTGAAATTTCTTTTGTTCGTGGTAGGTAAGCAACTTCTATTCCCAAATCACTTAAATAATCAAACTTGCCCTGCCAATCATCTCCTATGACAAACACATCAGCATGATACTTTTCGATGTCTGAGATTTTTTGATCCCAATTTTCTTCTGGTATGACAAGATCCACATATCTGATAGCCTCTAATAGCGATTTTCTTTCTTCGTAATCAAAATAACATTCTTTATTTTTTTCTAGTCTATTAAATTCATTGGTGGATAATCCTACAATCAGATAATCTCCCAAGGATTTTGCCCTTTTTAAGAGATTAATATGACCGTAATGCAATAAATCAAATGTTCCGTATGTAATGACTCTCTTCATATCTTCCTAATCACCTCTACATCTTCTCTCATTTTTTTCTTATAGACCCATTTCCTAACTGAATTCGGAAGAATTCGAACCGCATTACGAAGGAAAATATTTCTAAGAAATTCTACTAGACTAATGTCTCTTCTACGATAAAAATCTAATTGGAGCATAAAGTCTGTTTTTACATACAAGAAACCGCCTCTACGCAGATAGCTAGAATCGTTTGTTTGCATGACAACCAAGGGCTCCTGGATATTCAAAAAATCCTTAGTTGGATTATCGTGTAACAATCTCATTGTGAGGTCATAATCCTCTAGATAGCGGAACTTACGATAATTACCAGCCTTCAAGATATATTTTTTTTTCATCATACTCGATGGATTATTAAAGGGATTTCTCATTTTCGAATATTGACGAATTTCGGCTGTAGTTTCTGGTACTTTCTTTAAGGCGGTAAACTCTGTATTTTTCTCTAGGATATTGGAACCAACCATGATGAGGTTGGGATTTTTTTCAAAGGCTGCTGCTTGCTTTTCAAACCTTGTTTCTAGAGAATAATCATCACTGTCCATTCTAGCAATGAATTCTGTTTGGCATTGATTGACTCCAAAGAGAGAGGCTGGTCCTGAGCCTAAATTTTCAGGTAAATGAAAAACTTTTAAAATCGGAATCTCTCTCTGCAACTTTTGGATTTCTATTTCTAACTCTTCAGTCAATTCGCCATCACAAACTAAAATGATTTCTGTCGGTTTAAGGGTCTGCTGATAAGAACTTAGTAAACTTTTCCTTAAATTTGTAGGAGTCTCTTTTTTATAGACTGTCGTTAGAACTGAAAATTTCATTTTATAACTCCTAAACCTAATTTCCAAATAACCAATCTACAATAACTGAACGGTAGGGAACGACATGGTACCAGTCAGCTTTAAAATAAACAATGACTAGAAAGATTGAAGCGTAAACCAATATCATCAAATAAAATAAAATCCATTGAACTTTTTTGTCACCTATTTTAGATAAAATCATAGGGATATATAGGCAAATAAAGGGGGTAAAATAGTGTGCGAATCTGCCAAAAAGACTTGTTTGCAAAGTTGACGCAGTAAATAAAAAGGAGATAAAGAACAAAGTTCTTATAAATTCTTCTTCAGTCGATAATTTTTTCTTTCTAATCACTAGTTCTCCCAAAAGCAGAACTATCCCATACCAAATTGTTAAAAATACAGGTGCCCATTTATTGCTTTCCAAAAACCATGATGATTCCAGATAGGAAGTATACTGAGGAAAGAAAGAAATAAAGATAGTTGCAATTTGTTTGATAAAAGGTAAGATGATTAGAAATAAAATGAACACAAACTGGTATGTTCTTTTATTTAAAACGATTTTTTTAAGGGGGAAAAACAAGAGGCAGACGATACCAGATGTATGAAATAAGGGAGTTAGTAAGATAAATACCCATGCTAAAATCTTCTTGTTTTTTACTAAGTAGTGAAACCCTAAAAAACTTAAAGCAATCGCCAGACCTTGCCTGATATTTGATAAAGAATAAAAAAAGAGTCCTAACGAGCTGAAGTAAATCAGTAAACTCATGTAAACATTTTTAGAATGCTTATAAAGAACAAAAAACCAACTTAATAAGGTCAGAAATGCAAATACGAATAAGAGGAATGGATAATGATCACTGAAGTTTCTTAGAAAAATAGTGAACAGTAAGTACCCAATTTCAAATCGAGAACTAAATAAATGTGATAAATCTGGAATCTGAATATTATTTGATTCAAAAATATGGATATAAGTTCCTAAATCTCCACCTACACTAGAAGTACGAAAACCTGCAATGATTAAAAAAAAGAAAAAAGTCGGAAGAACAAGGAAACCTAACTCTTTTACTTTATCCTCATATTTTAATGAGAAAAAGGCAAGGAAAGAGATGTAGACGAACATTAAAAGATAGATTGTCATTTTTTCTCTCCTGCCTTTCAAATAGTTAGTTTAATAATAGTAATAATAGGTATCTTTATGTGAATCAATTTTATTCATTATCACACCAAGTAGTCTAGCTCCAACATGGTCTAATCTTCTTTTTGCTTCTATTATTTGTCGTCGTTTTGATTTTTTGATATCTACTACCAGAAGGGTAGCATCCGAAATACTGGCTAAAACTTGGGCATCAGTTGCTGCTAGCAAGGGAGGTGTATCGATAATGACATAGTCATAAAAATCCTCAAATGCTTTAAGTGTTTCATCCATAGAAGAACTAGCTAACATCTCAGAAGGATTAGGCGGAACAGGTCCTGAAGTCAGTACATCTAAATTCACATCATTTATCGTCAAATGATTAATAGAATCTACTCCTGACTTCTTTAATAGAAAGGTACTGAGTCCTTCAGTGTTATTTAGCTCGGTTAATTTATGTTGAGTTGGTTTACGCATATCCGCGTCTATGATAATCACTCTTTTCCCCTGTTGGGCCAAAGAAGCGGCAAGATTGATACTGACTTCACTCTTGCCTTCATTGGGGTTGGCACTTGTAACGACAATGATTTTAATATTTTTTCCAAATTCTGAGAACTGAAGATTACTCCTTAAAGTTCTAAAGGACTCAGCTACGATGGATTTACTGTTATGAATAACTTCGATATGCATGTCACTCACCTCTTCTCTTTCTCTCTATAGTCGGAATCATCCCGAGAACAGGTGTTCCCACTAACTCTTCCAAGTCTTCGTAAGAATCAATCGAATCACTCAGTACATATTTGATGAAAATAACATTAAATCCTACAAAAGAAAATACTAGAATAGATACAAGAAGATTCTTCCATAGAACGGGATAAACTGGAGAATCACTTCCCAGTGCTTCTGTAACAACTGACAAGTTGTCGCGCCCTAATCTATCTGCTGTAAATTTCTTGTACTGAGACACATACTCTTTAATATAACGTTCAGCTAAATTTCGATCTAGTCCTCTCACTGTTATTGTGACCAACTGAGAACCTGAGTCATTTGTTAATTTAACAGACTTGATTTTTGAAATTTCATCTGGTGATAAGCTTAATGCTTTATTGGTCTCATCTTTTACAGGGGGAAGATCTGCTATCTCTAAATAAGTCTTAGCTTGTCTTTGAAAGAGGTTTATAGCTTCAATCGTTTGCGCATCATTATTTTGCCCATTTGTTTGACTTGAAGTGTTCTTCATTATGAGCTTAGAGGATACACTGTATATAGGAGAAATGATAAAAACAGTATATAGACCAACTGCTGTCGTCCCTACTATAGTAAATAGAAGTAAAAATAGTAGTTTGCTTTTTATCAAAGAAAAAACTCTATTAATATTTTTATTAAAAATAGTCATATTATTGTTTGTTTCCTTTTATTTATTTTTTCTTTCTTAGAACTACCTAGATCCGTTCCCGGTAACCATCACTTTAATTGTTTTTAATAGTATAAGAAAATCTAACTTGATACTTTCGTGATTGATATAGAATAGATCGTAGACTAATTTATCTTTAGGAGTTAATTCATAACCACCATTTACTTGAGCCCATCCTGTGATTCCTGGGCGGACAGCTAAACGTTCATTAAAATTAGGGATATCTTTCAAAAATTCATTGATAAACTCTGGTCGTTCTGGTCGTGGTCCAATAATGGACATCTCACCTTTAATTACATTAATGATTTGTGGTAATTCATCAATTCGTGTTTTACGAATAAAACGTCCAACTTTTGTAATGCGTGTATCATTTTTGCTCGCCCATTTATGACCATTCTTTTCAGCATCTTGATACATGGATCGGAGTTTATAAATTGAAAAACTTTGTCCATTTAAACCAATTCGTTCTTGTATATAAATAGGATTACCACTTGATTCGATTACAATAAAGATACATGCTATTAAACAAATCGGGATAATTAATAGTAATGAGGGTATAGAAATTAGAAGACCTATAATTCTCTTAATTCTCCTATACATAAGCATCATTCTCCTAGAAAAAACTAAGGCGCACACATATATATGCGTGCGCCACTCACTACGTTGATGCATATATATATATATATATATATAGTCCTGAGTATAAAAAGCTAGAACTAATAAAAATATGTATATTTACCAAGAATTAAATCATACAGTTCAATATAACATAAAAAAATAAGATTTTCAAGCTTACGTGATTAAAATACAGGAAATATACCTAAATTAAATGTTGCTAAATATTTTTGTTCGATATAATCAACTGAGGATTTACTAAAAATAATTCTTCTGCTCTTTCCTTTCCATACTGATGACTAATTGCGTCAAATGCTTGCTTCATATATGGTGGTCTTGAGCTTAGATTATGCATATCGCTAGCCACACAGTGAACTAGATTATAGGATAGAAAATACTGAGCTCTTTTTTTGAGTAAGCGATACTTATCCCCAAACATTTTAGGCTTAAGAACACTTGAACTATTTATTTGAGTATAACATCCCATATCTATCAGCTCTTTAACTCTTTTTTCATTTTTTTCTAGTTCAGCATAGCGTTCAATATGGGCAATGACAGGTCTAATACCTAACAATAAAACTTTATTTACTGCATTGCGGATTTCCCAATAGGGGGTGGTCGGGCTGAATTCAATCAAAGCATATTGTGTATCGTTCAGAGTAGGAATCTGCTTGCTTTCCAATTTGTCAAGAGCATCTTGGGTGAAGTATATTTCAGCTCCATATAAAAGAGTTAAGTCAGGCAGTTCTTTCTTAGCAAGTGCTTGAACCTCTTTAAAGTTGGTCATAATTGTATCTTCTGGAGTTTCAAACATATTTTTACGACGATGTGAAGTGGATACAATTGTACGAACTCCCTGTGAAAAAGCTTCTTTCAGAAGAGCTAGGCTTTCTTCAATTGTGCTTGGTCCATCATCTACACCAAAAACAATGTGAGAGTGGATATCAATCATGTAATATTTCCTTATATAATAGAGTTTTAGTTACTGTAATAAATAATTCCTGCATTTATATATAAGTATTTAGAATAACCTATAAATATTGGTTTATACAGTTTGTTTTCCTGATGTTATTATACTACGAAACATTAAAATAAGCTACTTATAATTAAGTCTCTCATAATATTTTAAAAGTTATCCAGTATAATAAAGCATATATAAATAAGCGTGTTTTGTTTTCGAATAAATCTGTTGAGAATAATAATGACACTGACTATTAAAACTAACACCTACCATGGCATTTCCACGGCAGGTGTTACTTATATCAATAATCGTTCTAAAAATGGTTTGATGCAGTTGAGAAGAATTCCATCTATCCAGCTTTCTTGTGCTGAGGATAGATGTTCTGTCTGAAGGCTTTCTTTTAAGAAGTCTCGGACTTGTTCTGGTGAGATTTCAAACTCAAAAGCTTTCATTTTATAGAAAAAGTTGATGAGATGATCTGACAGGTATTGGGTTGAAAAGGGAACTTCTCCACTTTTTCGATATTCTAATAAGAGTCGAGCAAATCGGGATTTTTCTTCAGGAAGGTCACGAAAATAGGAATTGAGGAGCCAAGTCTGCTTCTGTTTTCTTTCAACTGGATCCTGACTCGCAATTCGTTGGTCTTTTTCCAACTCTTTTTGGTATTGTTTGGCCTTGATAGCCCGTTCTGTTCGATTTTTACCAAAAAGTATTTTCTCCCACTTTCGTTCTTCTTGGGTCAGGGTCTCCGTAAAGCCAAAGTAATCTTGATAGGCACGCTCTGCTGGGCCCATGGCTAGGACCAGATTATCTGCATATTGCTTGGCGATTTTATCCCTCTTCTTGCGCTCTTTCTCTGCTTGGATACGGAGTTCTTGTTCGTAGTCGATTTTCTCCTTGCCTAGCTTGACAAGGTAGAGTTGGTCATCTGGTTTTCCTAGTAAAAAAGGTTTAATACATTTTTCTAGGACTTCCTCCATGCGAGCCTTTTTCTTTGGCTCAGCCTTGGTCCAACTTCCTCCTTGAAAGACTTCTAGAAATAGCTGGTAGTCTCTCTCAGGTGTGAATTGATTACCACGATTAGGCTTGAAAACACCTTTTTCCCAGAGCCATTTTAGAAGTCGCTCGTCAAAGTCACTTTTATTGACCTTGATTTTTTCCTTTTTCTGAGCTTTTCTGGTTAGATTTTCAACCTTTCTTAGCAGTTTTTCTTCCTCTTCCAATTGCTGGTCAAGGCTTAATCGATGAAAATGACGAACACAATCGCTACCAATCGGAAAGAGGCGTTGACCTGTGACACCGTTAAAGAGTTCGTAGGCGTACTTGATGGCATTTCCACAGACACAATTGCTACGGCCGATACCGTTAAAAATCAAGGAAACTTCATTCCATTCCTTGGTAGCTTGTTCCCAAGTATTAGCTTTTGAAGCCTGTAAAACCGCATCATGCAGGGATTTTCTAACTGGAAGTGTCATGAGGTCTCCTTTCTAATACTCAATGAAAATCAAAGAGCAAACTAGGAAACTAGCCCCAGGTTGCTCAAAGCACTGCTTTGAGGTTGCGGATATAACTGCCGAAGTCAGCTCAAAACACTGCTTTGAGGTTGTAGATAAGACTGACAAAGTCAGTCACATATATACGGCAAGTTGAAGCTGACGTAGTTTGAAGAGATTTTCGAAGAGTATAAATTATACTTTTACAACTTGAACTTCGTCTTTACCTAGTAAAATCAAGTATTTCTCAATATTTTCAATCGAATAGGCTCGAGATAAAGCCTCTCCGTATAGGGCTAACTGACCACGATAACGGTCTATGAGTTGACTTGGTTCATCATAGCGGTCTGTCTTGTAGTCGAACAGAACAATTCTGTCCTCATAAAGCAGATAGCCGTCCAAGATTCCACGGACAACAAAGTATTCCTGACTCTTTTGGTCTCGTTTGAGCATGGAGAAAGGTTGCTCGCGATAAAGATGGTCGGTATTAGCGAGAATTTCCTGACCGAGTGCTGTGTCAAAGAATGCAAGAATTTTAGCAAGGTTAATCTTGTCCCTAACAGCTGGGCTGGTTTGAACTTGTTTGAGAGTTTCTGTCAGGCTAGCAAGTGTTGGTTGCTGACTGAGGTCAATTCTCTGCATGAGTTCGTGGGTAGCACTACCAATCTCAGCTCCTGTTACCTTTTTTTTGGTTGAAAAATCTGGCAAATCAAAGCTGATTTTCTTGTCTACTGACTGACCTTGACCTGCAATCTCGACACCTTCCATATCCATAACTGGTTCGTAGAATTTCTTGATTTGACTTGGGGTTTGAACACTTGGCAATTCAATAGCTGCGCGGTGAAGAGTATTATAGACTTCTACCTCTTTCAGCATTTCAAGAGCTTCTTTGATGGTTTCTGACTGACGATTGTCTGCTTGAGAGCTATCTTGGAGAGGGCTCTTGTTTTCCAACTCTCCGATAGCTTCTCTAGTTAGCTGATCTTCACCAACAAAACGATAGCTAAAGTTGAGATGATCCTTGGCAAATACTTTACTGATAGCCCAAAGCCAATCTTGGAAATTCTTGGCTTGAAGTCTAGTGTTGCTGTTTAGTTTTCCATTTTTAGCTGCAGGAAATTCTTTGCCTTCCAGCTTTTCACGAGAACCCTTGCCGACAAGATAGAGCTTTTTCTCAGCCCTCGTCATGGCAACATACAGCAGACGCATCTGCTCTGAGTAGCTTGCCAGCTGTAATTCTTCTTCGTTCTGTCTATAGGTCAGACTAGGAATGGAGAGTTTGATGGTTTTAGGGTAGTAGGCTTCCACTGCTCC
Source organism: Streptococcus mitis (assembly GCF_009496205.1). Taxonomy (GTDB): domain Bacteria; phylum Bacillota; class Bacilli; order Lactobacillales; family Streptococcaceae; genus Streptococcus; species Streptococcus mitis_BN. The sequence goes on along the minus strand of NZ_WIJO01000007.1, from coordinate 28,770 downwards.
TGTCTCCATCTTGGCAATATACTTGACACCTAGTCCATTTTTACGACTGAGAATGACTTCTGACATAGAGTCTTGCTTGTTGAAATCTTGATCCATATTGAGAATAAAGACGTAAGGAAACTCCAGCCCTTTACTCTTGTGAATGGTCATGAGCTCTATTGCATCTTTTGGCGGTGCGACAGCCACGCTTGCCAAATCGTGCTGGGCTTCTAAAACCTGATCAATCATACGAATAAAACGCGACAAACCCTTGAAATTGCTCTTTTCAAATTGATCAGCACGCAGTGCTAGGGCATAGAGATTAGCTTGTCTAGCAGGCCCATTTGGCAAAGCCCCAACATAGTCATAATAAAAACGGTCGTTGTAAATCTTCCAAATCAAGTCATAGAGGGAGTGGGTTTTGGCATACAGACGCCAAGAAGCCAAGATATTCATGAATTGATTTAGTTTCTCAGCTAGAGCTGTATGAATCAAGCTTTTTTGACTACTTGCCAGTTTTTGTGCATTGACCAGTTTTTCATAGAGATTCTCTTGAACTTTGTCCTCATCTTTCTGAAGAGATAAACGTGCTAACTCGTCCTCGTCAAAGCTAAACATTGGAGACTTCATAAGGGCAACTAAGGCGTAGTCTTGCAGGGGATTGTGAATGACACGAAGGGTATCTAGCATGACTTGCACTTCTAGGGATTGGAGATAATTGTTTTGCTCTCCATCGGTTTTGACAGGAATCCCGTACTCAGACAAAGCGAGAAGAATCTGATCATTACGACTGCGACTGGAGGTCAGAAGGGCAATTTCTTTAAAGGCAACACCTTGTTCCTGATGAAGTTTAAGAATTTCCTTGATAACTAATCGCATTTCGCCTGTTAGTTTCGTTTCTGCCTGCCCCTCTTCTTCCTCACTTGTGTCATCCTTATCGTAGAGGAGAATTTCTGCCTTGTTTTCTGGATTAGGAGTCAGTTTGGTATTGGCAAAAACAAGCTGGTGCATGTTATCATAGTTGATTTCGCCGACCTCTTGGTCCATGAGACGTTCAAAGACATCATTGGTTGCTGATAGCACTTCTGAACTACTACGGAAATTTTCTTTGAGGAGAATCAGCTTGCCCTCTTTTGGATTTTGCGCATAGCGTTGGAACTTTTCATTGAAAATCTGCGGATCTGCCTGACGGAAACGATAGATAGACTGCTTGATATCTCCCACCATAAAGCGATTGTGGCCATTAGATAGCAATTCCAGCATCCGTTCTTGAATATGGTTGGTATCCTGATACTCGTCTACCATGACTTCATGGAAGCGATCCTGATAAGCCTCACGGACTTGCGAGAAATTCTCTAAAATCTCAATAGTATAATGACTGATATCAGCGAACTCAAAGGCATTTTCCTGGCGTTTACGCTGACGATAAGCCTCTACAAAATCACTCATGAAGGTTTGGAAAGTCTTGGCTAGTTCCCATGTATCTCCATGATAACGTTCTTGATAGTCGAGAATGGTTATCTGGTCTGACAGTTGTCCTAGTTTAGCAAACTGGGTCTTTCTCTCTTCGTTGTAGGCATCGGCCAGTGGCTTCAAATCAGCCTTACGACTGGCATTAGTCAGAGATCGGCCGTTTTTCTCTTTTGAAATGGCGACGACACGCGCAAGCACTGCCTGATAAGCCTGACTATCGGACTCTTGATTTAAGGAGCCAATTTCATCCAGAATCAACTGAACATTTTCTAAATAAGCGGCCTTTGGGAACTCTTTGGCATCATTGTCCAGATGATAACGGAAAAAGCTTTCCAAATCCCAAAGGGCTTGTTTGATTTGCTCAGTCAGTTTTTCTTTTTCACTGCTAAAATCAGCTTTTTCAAAGCCTTTGAGGAAAGACTCGCTCAGCCATTTCTGAGGATTGCTGGTGGATTGGAGGAAGTCATAGATTTTATAGACCTGCTGGCGCAGCCCCCGTTCGTCTTTGCCACGCCCTGCAAAATTTTTCAGCAAATGACTAAACTTCTCTTTCTGCTTACCTTGGTAATGGGCTTCAAATACCTCATGGAAGACTTCGTTTTTTAGAAGGAGTTGCTCACTTTGGTTTTGTAAAATACGGAAATTAGGCGCAATATCAATCAGATAGCCATGTTTGCCAAGGAATTTTTGTGTGAAAGAGTCCATGGTTCCGATGGCTGCGTTGGGTAGGTCTGCCAACTGGCGGCCCAAGTGTTGTTTGAGCTCGATATCATCTGTTTCTTGGATTTGTTGGCTGATTTTTTTCTCTAAACGTTCTTTAAGTTCAGTCGCAGCCTTAACGGTAAAGGTTGAGATAAAGAGTTGAGAAATTTCGACACCACGCGTTAATTGGTCCAGAATGCGCTCTGCCATGACAAAAGTCTTCCCCGAACCAGCCGATGCTGAAACCAGGATATTTTGCCCAGAAGTGTAGATGGCTTCTATTTGCTCGGCAGTTTTCTTTTGTTCCTTGCTCGAATGGGCTTCTGCTTCTTGCAGTTTTTGAATTTCCTTCTCAGTTAAAAAGGGAATGGGCTTCATCGATTCAACTCCTCTCTTATTTTTTCAAACCAAGCTTGCTTGAGTTTTTCTCCGACCAGACGTTTGCCGTCAGCCAAGTCTAACTTCTCTAGGAAACGGGCTTGACCCAAGTGGTAATTGGCTTCAAACCCTGTAATGGCTTGATGTTGCTGAACATACGGTGCAATACTTCTGCCATTTTCAGTATAAGGGTTAATGGCGAACTGGCCTGCTAAAATCTTCTCAGCTGCTTTCTTGTACAGATGGGCATTGTAGTCCAGCAAGAGCTGGAATTCCTCATTCGTCAGCTGATTTGCCTTGTTTTTATTGTAAAATTCACCCAAATGACTGCTTTCTTTTTCTAAAAAGAGGCCTTGGTATTTCATAGACTTGCTGGCTTCTACTACTGCACCTGCCAGACTTTTAACGGCCATCAAAGATTGGACAGGCTCAGCCATTTCCAAGTACATGGCACCGAAAAAGTTCTGCTCCCCTTCTCTTTTTAGGGCAGCTAAGTAAGTTGGTAACTGGGAATTGAGTCCATTAAAGAAATGAGGAAACTGGAACTGAGTCAGACTGGATTTGTAGTCTACCACTCCAATCGCTCCATCAGCTTTCAATCGGTCAATGCGGTCAACCTTACCTCGTACAAAGACACTGCGTCCATTATCCAATTGAATAAAGGCCTGCTCTTTACCGCCGAAGTTCGCCTCTTCTTTGATGGTTTCGATGGCTGGATTGTGTCGGAGAATATGTCCAGTCGTCCGCGCCACATCAAGCAGAACTTCTTTAGTAAACTGGGCTTCCAAATTTTCTTGATAAATAGCTTCAAATTCGCGTTCTTGACTGGTTTCTTGAATAGCTTGTTCTAAACGTTGGTCAAAAGAATCTTCGTCAGGCAACTGCAAGGCTCGTTCAAAAATGCGGTGTAAGAAATTCCCATGACTACGAGCATCTGGACGCAGGCGCAATTCCTCCTGCAAGCCTAAAACGTAGCGGAGGAAATAACTGTATTGGTTCCGGTAAAACTCCGTCAAACCAGAGGTAGACAGGTAAAACTCCTTGTCAGCTGGATAGAGAGCTTGTAAGGTGTCCTTGGCTAAGGGCTTGCTACTTGGGCTGCTTGGGAGGGCTGGATTTTCCAAACCTTGCTGGTCTAACTTTTTACCCATGACACGCGCCAGAACCTTAATAAATGTCAAATCTTGCTCAGTCTCACTCATCTCGCCCTGCTGGTGATAGGCAACCAGACTAGACAAAAGACTGTGATAGGACCCAATATCTTCCTTAGACAGCCCTTTGTGATTCATCCTCTTCTCTTTCCGACTAAAACCAAAATGGACTAGCTCTTGAAGATAGATTGATTCCTTGCTTTCACTTTCGTTAAAAAGGCTTGGAGCTGACAGGACCAACTGCTTACGGGCAGAATTGACCAAAGAAAGCATAGTATAGCGATTTTTCTTGAGGTTTTCACTGCTGGCAATCTGCAATTGCGCTCCCTCTTCAGTCGTTTGGTTTAGGTTTTGCCTTTCTTCATCTGTCAAAAGGCTGGTATTCTGCGCGATTTTTGGTAAATTGTCCTGTGTTAGCCCAATGGCATAGACAAAGTCAGCTGTCAAAGGCGCAATCAAATCGTAACTCTGCACTAGAACGGTGCCCACTGTCGCTGGAATGGTACGGTATTGGGACAAACTCATTCCAGAATGTAGCAAGGCTAGAAAGTCCTCTAGATTAACTTGCGAACCAGCAAAAACAGTCGCAAATTGTTCTAAAACATGACAGAAAGCCTTCCAAACTTCGACTTGTCTTTCCTGTTCTACAGCTTCCATAGTGGCTGTCAAATCTTGGAGTTGATTAGTCACAGCTCCTTCTTTTAGAAAGACATTCCACTTTTTCAAGAGATTTTCAGCCTTTTGTTTTCGGTTAGCAAAGAGGGTTTCAAGAGGTGTTAAAATACGCAGACGAAGAGCATTTAAACGTTCCAGATTAAATTTTCCATGGTGGGATTTGGTAAAGGTTTGCTGAAAGGCTGGCAAGCCATTGATACCAAGATAGCGGATATATTGCTCAAAAGCATCAATATCAGCCTGACTAAGGTCGGTATACAAACCTGTTCTAAGAAGGTTTATCAAATCCTCCTGACGGAAACGATAGCGTTTCAAAGCTAAAATAGACTCGACAAATTGTGTCAAGGGATGATGAGCCATGGATTCGCTTCTACCAAGATAGAAAGGAATCTGGTACTGGTCAAAAATCGTTTTTAGAGATAACTGATAAGAGGCTACATCGCCCAAGAGAATACGGAAATGCTTGTAGCTCAGGTCTGAGTTCTCATGCAATTTCTGACGAATGCTACGGGCTACTAGCTCCAACTCCTCCTTTTGCGTCAAACAAGACCAGATTTGTAAGTTTTCACGATCCTTCTCATCAACATCCAATGTTAATTCTGAAAAGTCATAAGAAGACTCCAGCAAACGAGAGGCCTTGTCAAAGCTATCCATCTGCTCATGAGCTTGAGAACAGTCCTGAGCAGGCGTTTGGTATTTGGAGGCTAGATGATGGAGAAACTCCACACTGGCTTGGTAGAGATTGCCCTCGCTAAAAGGGCTAGTATAGGCTTTCTTACTAGCATAGGCTCCAATGACAATCTCAACACCCTTGCCATGAAGTAAGTCCACAATCCGCTCTTCTTCGGCAGAAAAACGGGTAAAGCCATCAATAACCAAGGCGATTTGAGTAAAATCACTGCTAACTTTGTCATTCTCAATAGCCTCAATCAAATGGGACAACTGACTTCCCTGAGCTAACTGCTCTTGATTGAGGTAGGTCGTTATTTTCTCAAAAATCAAGAGTAAATCGGCTCGCTTGTCCTCATCCGTCAAACTCTCCAAGTCCAAAAAACTCATCTGAGCTTTGGTCATCTCGTGGTAAAGCTCAATCAACTGCTGGATAAACTGAGTATCCTGCTTAATCGTACCATAAACACGTAAGTCTTTGGGATCAAGTTCGGCGAGGCATTTGTAAAAGGCCATCCCAAGACCAATGTCATCTAGACTGGTCTTAGCAGGCAAGTCATTCAAGATCAGGTAACGAGCCATCTGCGCAAAGCGCGTGACGGTAATCGCAAAAGAAGCCTGCTGGGACAAGCATTCTAGCACGGCGCGTTCCTTTTCAAAAGAAAGAGAGTTGGGGGCGATGTAGAAGACTCGTTTGTCAGCAGCAACTAACTCCTCCGCCTCTCTTGTTAGAATTTCAGTCAAAGAAGTCCGAATATCAGTATAAAGTAATTTCATCTCTGCCTCGTTGGAATTTTTCATTACCTTTTATTATACCATGATTAGCCAGCCAAGTCTGAAAATAATCAGTTCTTGCTCACCTGTTTAAAAGAAAATGCCGGAAAATTCCGACATTGTTTTAGTAAGCTAACTTCCTGAAAATAGGAGTAACCATACATCCCAGAAGGCAGTGATATTGATGAGAATATGAACTAGTATTGGATAGTAGAGACTTTTTGTCATGCGATACAGTAGAGCTAAAATGAGACCTCCACTAGCATAAATGAAAAAAGCAAGAGGTGTTAAAGCGAAATTGATATGAATATAACCGAAAATAATAGCAGAAAGCAAGACATCTCCGTACCAAGGCGAGTTTTTGAAAAAGGTTGTCATAAGCACACCGCGATAAATCAATTCCTCAGCAATAGGGCCGATGAAGCAAGCTATGAGCAAGAAATAGGGTAATTCCTGTCTCCCCATCATTTCTATCGTTTCATTCAAAGAAATTTGATTTGAAGACGAGGGTATGAAATAAGACAAGAGGAAGTCCGACATATACGAAATGATGTAGCCCAGTAAAAGGTAGATAAAGTACCTCAGCTGCCACTTGAAATGAAAAGTCTTCTTTCCTGCAAAAACTAGTAGATAGATGACCGCTAATAAAAGAACTCCACTCTCCATCAAAAGTAGAATCTGAAAAAACTCACGACTTGCTGGTAGATAAGGCTTTACGAGATGATTGAAAAGCCCCCAAAACCAAGTTGATTTGTAAAAAATTAAGGACAATGCTAATAAAATCTGAATAGCTCGTTTTTTCATCTTAAATCCTCTGTTTTCCTTGACTAGATTATTGAATATAATGGTTTACTTAACTGTATAACAAATTTAGTATAGCATATATTGGCGAAATATTCTCTTCAAATCATGAGTTGTTATCAAAACATCCTAAACTGTAAAATCAATTGGTCCCAAGCTTTCTATCAATTTCTTCTCCAAAATATGCTATAATAATACCAAAAGATAAAGAAGGAAGTCTTATGATTAAACTACTAGCCTTGGATATGGACGGAACCCTCCTCAATGAAGCCAAGGAAATCCCACAAGCTCACATTACTGCTATTCACAAAGCCATTGAAAAAGGTGTCAAACTGGTTCTCTGTACGGGTCGCCCGCTTTTCGGTGTCCTCCCCTACTATCAAAAACTGGGGCTTGACCTCCAGAATGAGTATGTTATTGTTAACAACGGTTGCTCAACTCACCAGACAAGTGATTGGAGTCTGGTTGACTGGCAAGAACTTAGTCCAGCAGACATCGAATACCTCTATGACCTAGCTGAAAAAAGTGATGTTCAGTTGACTCTTTTTGATGAGGAACATTATTTTGTCCTCGGTGGCAAGCCCAATCAAGTCATCCAAAATGATGCCAAGCTAGTCTTTTCAGACCTGACAGAAATTTCCCTTGAGGAAGCAACTAGTGGCAAGTATCGCATGTTCCAAGGTATGTTTTTGGGCACCAAAGAGCAAACAGATGATTTTGAAGAGCGTTTTGCTAAGGAGCTTTGCCAACGTTTTAGTGGAGTTCGTTCGCAGCCTGTTATTTATGAAGCCATGCCACTTGGAACGACAAAGGCTACCGCTCTTTCTCGATTAGCAGAGATTTTGAAGCTTGATTCCTCAGAAATCATGGCCATGGGCGATGCCAATAACGATATCGAAATGCTCCAGTTTGCAGGGCTTGGGATTGCAATGGGAAATGCCAGCGATTATGTCAAATCTCTTGCGGATGACGTTACAACAAGCAACGAAGAAGACGGCGTTGCGCGTGCCATTGAGAAGTATATTTTATAGTAAAGAAGCCCAGTTCATGTCAACTGGGTTTTGATATTTAAGAATTCCTAAAACTTTAGAAACTCTTTAGAAATCCTTGAGCTTTCTTTGATTTCTATGCTTTATACTAAAGTTAACAAAATAAATCAAAAGGAGAGAATCATGAAAACAGTACTTGACATTCATGGATTGTCCAAAAACTTCGACAAACAAGCTATTCTTCAGGATCTTCATCTAACGATAAGAGAGGGAGATATTTATGGACTTATCGGGAAGAATGGAGCTGGGAAAACCACCTTGATAAAAATTATTACGCAACTACTGTTTGCGGATAAAGGAACTATTTCCCTCTTCTCCAGCAAAACGGAAAATGAGTGGACCAAGGCTCTATCTCGAGTAGGTTCAGTGATCGAATCACCTGTAGCTCACAATCACTTAACAGCCTACCAAAATCTGAAATATTACTGTATGATTCGTCATATTCCAAATGCTGATCAAGTCATTCTAGAAACACTAGACTATGTAGGTTTGTCAGATACAGGTAAGAAAGTCTTTCGTGATTTCTCGCTAGGAATGAAACAAAGACTTGGTATCGCCATTGCCCTCCTATCCAAACCAGACTTCCTGATATTAGATGAACCTATCAACGGCCTCGACCCAATCGGTATTAAAGAATTTCGACTCATGATTCAACGGCTCAATCAAGAAAAAGGAATAACCATTCTCATCTCTAGCCATATCTTGTCAGAACTCTATCTCCTAGCTAATCGTTTTGGTATTTTAGATCAAGGAAAGATTATCCGTGAAATCAGCAAAGCTGAATTTGAAACACTAAGTGAGGATTACATTGTTCTTAAGACAGCTGATAAAGAGAAAGCTTGTCAAGTATTGAAAGAACAAATTCAGCTCCAGTTCAAGGTTGTCAATCCTGAGAATGAAATCCATATCTTTGGTCAGGAACAAGATGTCAAACAGATTCTCAAGGAATTAACCTTGGCAGATGTTGCCATTGACGAGATTTACTATGCCCGTCAAAACCTAGAAGAATACTTCACTCAATTGGTCCAATAGGAGGAAAATCATGACACATACCATTCAAGCAGACTTTTACCGTCTTTTCCGTTCCAAAGGATTCTGGATTACAGAGTTCATTCTCTTTGTACTCATGTTAATGGGGGCTATTTTTGGAGCTACTGGCCATCTAATGGCAATCCAGACAGAGGAGCCAGACATTCCAACCCATGGTTGGGACGGTGTACAAGCCCTGATCAACGCATCTAGTCAAGGTTCAAACCTCGTTTTTCTCTGCATCATCCTAGCCTGCCTCGTTCTTGGAGTTGATTTAATCGGCAAACTCTATAAAAATAATTTAACAGTGGGTGTCTCTCGTACCGAGTTTTTTCTAGCGAAAGCTTTTGTATTGACTTGTATTGCACTCTTGCAAGTTATCATCAGCCTTGTGATTGCCTTTATTCCAGCAACTATCTTAAATGGATTTGGCACTATGCCTGATGGCTTTATTGGCAATCTACTGATAACCATTTCCCTTCAATTCCTTTGCCTCCTTGCTTGGCTTTCCATTGTTTCCTTCATCCTCTATGTTAGTCATTCTTATCTTGCAGTATTTATTGGATATTTGGTCAGCTCTATCTTACTTTCTATGCCAATGCTCATTTTTCCAAATATCAAAATTTTGCCATATTTATCATTGCAGTTTTTCTATGCTATGACTGCTAATAGTGAGTCCATTTTCTATACACTTATAGTTACTTTAGTTGTTATTGTAATCTTTAATCTAAGTGGACTGGCAGTTTTCAAAAAGAAAAGCCTATAAAAAATGACCTCCTCTAGCCTACAGAGGAGGTTTCTTTTTGTTAAAAATAAATGAAAACCGACAACCATTTCCCATCTGTGCTTAGTTTCATCTCTGTACCGAGAAGATGACATAATTCCTCAGTGATATAAAGGCCTAAACCAGAGGATTCTTCCGTGTCTGATAGATTTTCAGAATAAAAACGATTACTGAGATTTTCTATTCTTTTGATGGGCTGTTTAACAAGGTTTGCAATCTCTAAGACAAGCTGTTCCTTTTCCTTTCTCAAAGATAGACGTGCTTCTTCCTTGCCATGTTTGAGGACATTTCCAAGCAGATTTTGTAAAATTCGATCCAGTAAATCTTCATCAGTCCTCATTTTTAAACCAGCTTCAACTTTAAAATCAAGCGTGATATTTGCTGCCTGAAAAACATCATAATAGGCCAGAGTCTTTTTGGTGATAAAAGTTGAAAGATCAACTTCTTCCAGTTTCGGTTTGACAGCCCCTTCCATCAAACGACGATATTCTAGGAGAGCTTCCAAACGTTTGGAAACTAAATCAAGATGCTGGGCTATTTTTTGTAGGGTTTCTGCTTTGTTTTCAGGAGACTTTATCAATTGTTGGGTGTAGCCTGAAGCGATAGTCAAAGGCGTCCGAATATCATGGGCGATATTGCTGATGGCCATATCCAGAGTCTGCTTTTCCCTTTTCATAACCAATCGAGATTGTTCCACTTCTTGAAATAAATTCTCAATCTGCTGGTAGAGATGTAAAAAATGTTTGGAAAAAATGCTGACCCCTACTCTTTTCATACTACCTGTGAGAATCTTGTCTTCAATCTGTTGACTCAAGTTTTTAAGTGCTAGATGGTAGCGAATCAATGCAATCGATAAAATAATTAGGAGTATCAGTAGGACAAAAATTATCATGTAGGTCATTGCTTGTCTCCTTTTAATCTTACCCCAACTCCCCAGATGGTTTCAATATATTCTTGATTTGGGTCAAGCTGGTTTAATTTTTTACGAAGATTACTCAAATGCGTATTGAGGGTATTATCTCCAGGTAGGTAGCTCTCCTCCCAGACCAATTCATAAAGTTCTTCCTTAGTAAAAATTTTCTTAGGATGTTTAAGAAGAGTTTGGAGAATCAAGCATTCTTTCTTGGCAAGGCGAATCATTTCCTGGCTATTTTTGATTTCAAAACTTTCTGCATCAAACTGGATATTTTTCAAGTTTTGTGGCAGATTTTCAGTTTTTTCTATTTCCATAGGCTGTTTTTCTGCGCTTTGACGCAATTGAACAGTAACTCTGGCAAAGACTTCGTCCAAATCAAAAGGTTTGACTATGTAATCATTGGCACCGTCTAAGAGGTATTGACTGATTAACTTTTTATCGCTCAAAGCTGTTAGCATAATGACTGGAGTTTGACTTTGTTCCCTGATGGCTTTTAAAACCTGATCCCCATTTTTCCCAGGAAGCATGATATCTAGCAAAACGAGGTCAATCCCACCTTGGTCAAAACGCATGATTCCTTCTGTACCAGAAAAGGCTTGAACCACCTTATGCTCCTCAGTAAGAAGTGTTCGCAAAATCTCTTGAATGTCACTATTGTCTTCAATAACCAATATCCTAGCCATAAATACCAACCTTTCTGCAACTATTATAGCATGTTTTATTGATAAAGCTTAAACAGAAAAGCTCCTCGCATAAAAGCGCGAGAAAGCCTTAGAGAGTTAAAATATAAAATCCACTTGCTAGATGACCTAGTATCTTATAGTTGCTAATAAGAAGTTAGTCTAGCAGAATGAATCTCTCTCATTTCTCCCCTACTAGTCCGTAATTCGTTGATACATTTCGGGTCTTCTATCTCGAAACAAGCCCCAGTTTAGGCGTTCGCTTGCTCCCTTGTCTAGGTCATAAGTAGCTAACAGAACAGCTTCAGCTTGTCTTTCAGCTCGCTCTAGAATAGCTCCTGTTTCATCCGTCATAAAGGATGAACCGTAGAAGTCAAGACTGGAACTCTGTCCACCATTTTCCTCACTAGGCGTGACCTCTTCCAAGCCATAGCGATTGGCTGCAATAACTGGAACAATATTTGCTGCTGCGTGTCCTTGCATGGTACGTTGCCAATGGCCACAACTATCTGTATCCAAAATCGGCTCTGAACCGATGGCTGTAGGATAAAAGAGCAATTCAGCACCATTTAACGCAAGACAGCGCGCTGTTTCAGGGAACCATTGATCCCAACAGATACCGATACCAATCTTAGCGTAGCGCGTATCCCAGACCTTGAAACCTGTATTGCCAGGCGTAAAATAAAATTTCTCTTGATAGTAATGGTCGTCTGGTATGTGGGTCTTTCGATAAACACCCAGCACTTCCCCATCTGCATCAATAACGGCAATAGAGTTATACAAGACATTGCCATCTTTTTCATAGAAACTGATCGGTAAAACAACTTGTAGTTCCTTAGCAATCACCTTAAAATGCTGAATGGCAGTATTTTCTACTACAGATTGGGCATGCTGATAGTAGTCATACTTGCGTTCCTGACAGAAATAGGGACGTTCAAACAACTCGGGTAAAAGAATAATTTGTGCGCCTTGTTCTGCAGCATGACGTACTAAACGCTCTGCGGTTTGGATATTTGTTGCCACATCCTTAGCGCATTTCATCTGAATAGCTGCAACTCTTACATTTCTCATCTTTTTCTCCTATTCTGGGATTTGTTGGGTGATACAGTGGATATTGCCACCACCTAATAGAATATATCTGGCTGGAATTCCGACAACTTTACGGTCTGGGAAACACTTACTGAGGATATCTAAGGCCACTTGATCGTTTTTATCTTGAAACTGGGGAACAAGGACAGCCTTGTTGGCGATATAAAAGTTTACGTAGGAAGCTGCTAGTCGTTCACCTGCGTATCGCTCTTCTTCTCCTTCTTCATAGATGTAGCCTGGCAAATCCTCTTTGGTTACAACTTGATGAAGGGCTGGAATTGGAAGTTTATGAATGGTGAAGTGACGACCTTTTGCATCTGTTTCCTTTTCTAAAAGCGCTAAATCAGCTGCTGACATGGCATATTGAGGATCGCTTTTGTCGTCTGTCCAAGCCAAAACAAGCTCAGCAGGACCAACAAAGGCAGCAACATTGTCAACGTGTTCATTGGTTTCGTCCTGATAAATACCATAAGGAAGCCAAATGACTTTTTCAGCTCCAAGGTACTCTAATAAGGTACTCTCGATTTCCTCTTTAGTCAGATGAGGATTGCGACCAAGACTGAGAAGGCAACTTTCAGTTACGATAATGGTTCCTTGACCATCGCTATGTATCGCTCCGCCTTCTAGGACAAAAGGTTTGGCATCATAAACAGGCATTTCCAAGGACTCAGCAAAACGACTGGCTACTTGATCATCATCTTCATAGTCTTGGTAGAGACCATCTACAGCTCCACCCCAAGCATTGAAAGACCAGTCTACTGCCAACTTTTCCCTTTTATCATTAAGGAGAATGGTTGGGCCAGTATCACGCGCCCAGGCATCATTGGTGGGAATGTCTAAATAAACAACGCTATCTCCAAGGTAGTCTTGGGCTTCAGATAGATAATCTTGCTCCACCAAAAGATAGACTCTCTCCCCTTCTGCTATGCTTTTGATAATCTGGCTAAAAGCCTTTTTAGCTGCCTTACCTTGATAAGGCCAAGATCCTGGTCTTGTTGGCCAGATCATCAAGGTTCCGTGATGGGGTTCGTACTCTGCTGGCATGCGATAGCCTAATTTTTTTGGACTGTCCATCATGATAATCTCCCTTTAAAATCTTGATAGCCGAAGGCTTTGACTAAGCTGCAGTCTCCCTGTTCGTCCATGAGGTAGAGACTGGGCAATCCAATACCATTAAAGGTATTATTTTTAACAAATGAGTAAATAGCCATATCTTCAAAATAAAGTCTATCACCGATTTGGACTGGATTTTCAAAGCTATAATCACCAATCACATCGCCCGTCAGACAGGTATTAGAAGAAAGTCTGTAAGTATGGGCTTTTTCCTGTGCCTCAAAGCCATTTCTCAAAGGTGGACGATAGGGCATCTCAAGTACATCAGGCATATGGCAGGTCGCAGAGGCATCTAAAACCAAGATTTCCATGCCGTTTTCAACAATATCCAATACTTCAGTTGCTAGATAACCAGCATTGAGCGCAATGGCTTCACCCGGCTCGATATAGACTTCAAGATTATAAGTTTCTCGGATACGCTTGATCTCAGAAATCAGCAAATCCACATCGTAACCTTCTCTTGTGATGTGGTGTCCGCCCCCCATATTGAGCCATTTGACCTCATGTAAGTAGGGACCAAACAGCGCTTCTACAGCTTTCAAAGTTGTCTCTAAATCATCTGCTCCCTGCTCGCAAAGGGTATGAAAATGAAGACCGTCTACCAATTCCAGCAAATCACTAGGAATCTTGTCTAGAGTAACTCCAAAACGAGAACCAGGTGCACAAGGGTCATAGAGCGCATGGTCACCCTGTGTTGAACATTGAGGATTGATACGGAGACCAACACTGATACCAGCCTCCTTGCAACGAACCCCATGTTTACGCAACTGTCTCTCTGAGTTAAAAACGATATGGTCTGTTATCTCAATCAATTCATCCAAGTCCGCATCTTTAAAAGCCGGCGCAAAGACATGAACTTCTCCCGGAAACTCTTCTCTAGCTAGCTTGGCCTCATAGAGACCACTTGCAGTCGTACCTGATAGATACTGGCTAATCAAGGGATAAGTTTTATAGAGGGAATAAGCCTTCTGGGCAAGCAAAACCTTGCAGCCAGCTTCTTCTTGTACATATTGTAGGATACGGCAATTGGCTTCTAACTTGGCCAAGTCAATAACATAGGCTGGTGTTGGTACTTGTTCTAGCTTCATTAGTCCACCATTTGTGGATTTTCAACCACAACCCAAGGCAAACCGTACTCATTCAAAGCTTCCATAAATGGATCTGGATCCAATTCTTCAAGATTATACACTCCAGCTTGTTTCCAAGTTCCGTTCATAACCAATTTTGTCCCAATCATGGCTGGAACTCCTGTTGTGTAAGAAATAGCTTGTGAACCAACTTCTGCGTAACATTCCTGATGGTCACAAACATTGTAGATATAGATGGTCTTTTCAACACCGTCTTTGACACCTGTAAAGATACAGCCGATATTGGTTTTACCTACAGTACGTGGGCCAAGGCTAGCAGGATCTGGAAGCAAGGCTTTCAAAAATTGGATTGGAACAATTTCTTGGCCGTTAAAGTTCATGGTATCCGTACGAAGGAGACCGACATTTTCCAAACATTTCATGTGCGTCAAGTATGATTGACCAAAAGTCATAAAGAAACGAATGCGTTTAACGCCTGGAATGTTCTTGGCCAATGATTCGATTTCTTCGTGATGAAGGAGATACATGTCTTTTTGTCCGACCTGAGGGAAATCATACTCGCGCTTGATTGACATAGCTTCCACTTCGACCCATTTTCCATCTTCCCAGTAAGAACCTGGCGCAGAAACCTCGCGTAGATTGATTTCTGGGTTAAAGTTTGTTGCAAATGGATAACCGTGATCACCACCATTACAGTCTAAAATATCGATATAATGGATTTCATCAAAGTAGTGTTTGAGGGCATAGGCTGAAAAGACACTGGTCACACCTGGGTCAAAGCCAGATCCAAGCAGAGCGGTCAAGCCTGCTTCTTTGAATTTCTCCTGATAAGCCCATTGCCATGAGTAGTCAAAGTAGGCTGTAAATCCAAGTTCCTTACAACGTTTTTCGTAGATAGCACGCCACTCAGGGTCTTCTGTGTCTTCTGCTTCGTAGTTGGCCGTATCGATATAGTGAACACCTGTTGCCAAACAAGCGTCCATAATGGTTAAATCTTGATATGGTAAAGCTACATTCAAAACAGCTTCTGGTTTGTAGCTTTCAATCAGGGCAATCACTTCTTCAACCTTATCAGCATCAAGAGCTGCTGTCTCAATCTTTGTACTTGTTTTGCCTTCTAGCTTCGCTTTCAAGTCATCGCATTTTGACTTAGTACGGCTAGCAATCATAATCTCTGTAAAGGTTTCACTATCTTGACAAATCTTTGAAATAGCAACTTGGGCAACGCCCCCACATCCAATAACTAATAAACGACTCATTTTTTTCCTTCCTCTTCTTCTAAAATGTCCTCAACATACTTGGGCAACATAAAGGCTCCCACGTGTAAGTTTGCAGTGTAGTATTCTGTGAAAAGCTGGCGTTTTTTCCAGCCTTCCTTGTCAAAATCTTTGACAGGGTGGTATTTTTTCGAAGCAAATCCAAACAACCAATAGCCCGCTGGACTGGTTGGGATATGGGCCTGATAAACCCGACTGATTGGAAATGCTTGATTAACCTTACGGTGCATGCTTCGGCAAGCCGACTCATCTTCGTCAAAGAAAGGACTCCCATGCTGGTAAATCATGATGCCGTCTTCCTTCAGAGCCCGATAACTATTACCGTAAAATTCCTTGGTAAAGAGCCCTTCGGTATGTCCAAATGGATCAGTGGCATCGTTGATGATAATATCGTAATCATCTTCACAGTTTCGTAAAAAACGAAGCCCATTTTGGTAGTAAATGGTAACACGAGGGTCATCAAGTCCCGCAGCAAAGTCTGGGAAATACTCACGACAGACCTCAACCAGCATCTCATCTGGTTCCACGATATCGATTTGTTCCAGTTCAGGATAGAGTGTTAATACTTGGGCAACACCTCCGTCACCACCCCCAATAACCAAGACTTTCTTGGGATTTGGGTGAACAGCCATGGGAACGTGGACGGTCATTTCATTGTAGACAAAATCATCCGCATCTGAAAACAAGACATGCCCATTTAAAATCAGTATTTTCCCAAAAGCTGGCGTATCCAAGACTTCGATATCCTGCCATTCACTTTTACCAGCGTAGAGTTGCTTGGCTGTTCTCAGGGACAATTTGACATCTGGAGTATGAACTTCAGAAAACCATAAATCCATCTAGTTCTCCTTTCTCTTAATGACGTTGATGTGATTGACCTCGGGATCTTCCGTCCCTTGGAGGGAGCAACCACGATCCTTGGCAAATTGGATATAGTCGACAATTTCTCGTGTAATGCGTTCACCAGGAGCCAAGATAGGAATTCCTGGAGGATAGCACATGACAAATTCTCCACAGACCTGTCCAACAGATTCGTCTAAAGACAAACTTTTTCTCTCTGAATAGAAGGCTTTTTGTGGAGACAGCACTAACTCGGGCTGGATATATTCTCCAGCTATCAAGTCCTTCCCATCTCGTGAATAGAGTCTCTTGATATCAGCAAGAGCACCAACCAAGCGCTCGATGTCTTGGATACGGTCACCAATCGAAATATAGGCCAAGATATTGCCAATATCACCAAACTCAATCTGAATGTCGTATTCGTCTCGTAAGAGGTCATAAACCTCGATACCTGTTAAGCCAATACCCTGAGTGTAAACTGACAGCTTGGTTACATCAAAATCACAGACCGACACACCATCTATTAACTCTTTTGAGTAGGCATAGTATCCACCGATAGCATTGATTTCACGACGAGCATACTCGGATAGCTCAATGACCTTTTCAAAAGACTCTTTACCTCGAAGAGCCAAGTTGCGACGCGAAATATCCAGACTAGCCATCAACAAGTAAGAGGCAGATGTTGACTGGGTAAGATTGATAATCTGACGTACGTATTCAGGATTCATCTGCTCCCCGATTAAAAGAAGCGAACTTTGGGTCAAACTCCCACCAGACTTATGCATGGAAACTGCTGCCATATCAGCACCTGCATCCATAGCAGATATCGGCAATTTATCAGTAAAATGCAAATGCGCTCCGTGGGCCTCATCTACTAAAACCATCATGCCAGCTTCATGAGCCATTTCTGTCAACCCCTTTAGATCTGAACAGATCCCGTAGTAAGTAGGATTGTTAATCAAAATGGCCTTGGCATCTGGATGGTCCTTTATGGCCTGGGCTACTCGGTCATTTTCAAGACCTAAAGCGATACCAATCTTAGGATCTACACTCATCTCGATATAGATGGGAATGGCACCACATAGAACCAGCGCATTGATAGCAGATTTGTGGACATTTCGTGGCAGAATAATCTTATCTCCTGCCTTGCAGGTTGCGAGAATCATAGTCTGCACCGATGAAGTTGTTCCTCCAATCATGAGAAAGGCATGGCTAGCTCCAAAAGCATCAGCTGCCAGCTCCTCTGCATCCCGAATAATCGAAATGGGGTGGCCTAAATTATCCAAGGGTTTCATCGAATTGACATCAATACCTACACATTTTTCTCCTAAGAGTTCGACAAGTTCTGGATTTCCTCGTCCACGCTTGTGACCTGGAACATCAAAGGGAACAATCCGTTTCTTGCGTAACTTCACCAAGGCCTCATAAATTGGAGCTTGGTTTTGATCTAACTCTTTCAAGACATACTCCTTTCCATATTTTTAGGACCTTATGAAAACTAAGGAACTAAAGGTTGACTCATGAAAAAAGAGCAGGTTTTCACCTGCTCTGCAATCTTCTGACGTTTTTATGTTTGTTTCTGTTGAGTATGTCTGTTCCCGATGTTTCCTAACTCTCTAGTAGCAAATATTACGTACTTTATTGATCGTTTCACAAGATGACGTGTGCTTTCACCACACTAAAATTTATGAATTAGGACAAGTGTCCTAACATCAACTTATAAAAGTAGGCTTTTAACCCTATCAATAATGTGGTTTTTCAACCACGCTTCGGCATTCAACCCTGCCTGTCCGTAGGCATTTTTTACTCGGGTTTATATTTGCTAGAAAACATCATCTCATTTTCTAAGCTTTATTAATATAACATACTTCCAACACTCTGTAAAGTACTTTTTTGAAAAAATATCTATTTTTGTTCGGAAATATATTATTTTATATAGATTTTTATAAACTGTATAATGTGAAAGCGAATATAAAAAGAACTAGAAGGCTCTAGTTCTCAGATTTTGTATTTAACGAATACTATGCTTATTCATCTTTTGTTCAAAGATAGTCGTGATAATCTGACGTAATTCTTCGCGTTCTTTTTCTGGAATCTCACCACTTGTTTGAGCTGCAGCATAGAGTTCAGGGTGTTCAATTGAAATACGTTTAATCGTACGGGTCGTAGCATGTTTTCTGACGAAAAATGGGATTCTCTTAATCAAGTCTTGTGGTACTAGTGCAAGAATCTTCTCAGCAGTTTCCTTGTCACTAATCTTAGACGTCGTAAGTCCCTTCTTAATCATTTTCTGTTCTTTTTCTGTAAAATCTTTTAATTCCATTCGATTAGTCCTCCTATTTACTCTAAGTTAAATTATATACCAATCAAGATAAAACTACAAAGCATAAACCTTTGGAAATCTTCACGCTGATAAGATTTTAGCATTTAATCAACTAATAAAAGTGAAATACACTAAAAAGTTAAATATAATTTTTTACATTTTCCAAGAGCTTAAAAAAATCATTTATAAAAGTTTTTTCAAATTCGTCATACTTTTGAGGATTCTCTCGTAACATTTTAGCTTTAAAATGTTTATAAGTACTTCTATTTATCTTTCCTACTAGTTTCTTATCAACATAAATTTGTATACCATCATTATTTATATTTCCATAAGTATCACCCGATATATAAATAGAATTTGATTTATTATTTTGAGAGTAGATATTTAAGCCTTGCCCTTTTCCTTGTGTTAACCTAACAACATTATATTCATTAGCTATTTTTATAAAATCTAATGAAATTGACATTTCGCGTTCTTCCTTATTCTCTTTTCCAAAATACTCTGGTTTTGAAAGGTCGAAATGATTAGTATTAACTAGTGTATTAAATAATTTACGGATAACGAATTGAACATCTTCATTAGGTGAATGATTTTGAGTTGATGTTTTATTTATATCTATGTCTAAGTTTCCGGTTGAAATCGTATTTGAAGAACTCATTTTTTTCATCAAATTTTCGAACTCTTCAACTTCTAATTTATCAACATTATATTTAAGCAATAATTTCAAAGTATTAAAAAATTTTCTGAAAGATTCTAATTCCTTTTGATTTTTAAAACTAAAGATACCATAACGAAATACGAGAGAATTATAATCAGCATCATCAGGTATTTCAAATGAATTTTCAAGTAAATCAATAAGAAAATATTTGGTTTCTTCAGAATCTTCTGGACTATTGTTATACGAAGTTAATAAATAGTCATAAGCTTCATTAAAGCGTAATTGAAAACATACTGTAGCTATGATTAGTAATTTATCATCATTTTCTAACTCATTATTTGGATTTATAATATGCATCAAGAGACTAACAGAATTGAATAATCTGTTGACACTGCGAGGATTATTTCCTATTGAATCTCTAATTAATTGTGTTATATTCTTTGTAACATCATTATCAAAATGAAAATTAATTTTTTCTAAAGAGACATTAACAAAGTTCTCCATATGATAATTTGCAACCGGCACAGTAAAAGGTACTTGAATTATTTTCTCAAAAAAAGCTTTTCCTTTTTCGTTGTCCAAATCATCACCATACTTACTTTTTGTTCCTCTTAAAACAACATTATAATCAATAGCTAAAACAAAGACACAATTTCTGCAATCTAAGAAAAGTTTTAAAATTTCTAGGAATTCAATCGCTTTTTGAGGGAATAATCTGTCAAGATCATCTATGAAAATTACTATCTTTTCATAATTATTTTCTTTGATAGACTCATCAATCATACTTTGTAGATTTTGTTTTAGATTTTTTAGGTTATTCGATTTCTCTTCATTGCTTATAAATTTTAGAAGTTGATTATTAATTTTTTCAATATTTAAGAGACCAAAATCTAGTTTAAGATATTCCATACTTTTTGTAATAACTGCTAAAGATTTTTTTAAGTTTTCTATTTTATTTACATCAGTTACTTCTAATTCATCAATTAAATCTGTAATTAACGTGACTGCTAAATTCTTATCCATATCAAATTGTGAATATTGCCAAGTATTAAAAAAGATTGTTTTAATTTTTCCTTTTGAATTACTGGAAGCTTTTTCCTTAAGTTTTTCCTCAACCTGATACATAATACTGGTTTTTCCAGTTCCCCAATCACCTTGAATAGCTAGTGTTAAAGGAGTTTCACATCCTGAAATAAAATTTGATAATCCAAGAATATATTCGTCAACCTTTAATTCGTCTTTTACTGTTGGAACATCTGAAAATGAATTGTACATGTATTTTCCTTTCAAAATATTTTATTTATATTATAATAAATTTAAAATAACATTACATTTAATTTTTGTTAATGAAACTAAATTTTAAAGTTCTAAAAAGCAATGATTGTTAGAGATATGTTACAAAATATCTAATCTTCCTCCTCAGTCACTTCCCATACTTCTGATTGATTGCCTTCCCCATCAATATCGTATCTTTGGATATAACCAATAAATGTTTCATTTTTTCGTGGTTCCTGGCTATTAATTATTAACTCATCAAAAATATAAATGTCCTAGGATTACTGTCATATCTTACCACTATTAAAGCTTAACCCACTTATCATTATCCATGATGAAAGGCTTAGCTAGTCCGTCACCTGTATAATCCGCATACTTGGTGCCTAAATACTTGTAGCAATCTTCCTTGCTGGCAAATTTAATAGCTTGGTAGGGCTCTTCGAAAGTCAATTTCTCTACAAATAAGAAGCCGTCATCAGCCGGCACTAAAACACCAACGTGGCCTACAAACAGATACTCACCATCCAGATTGTCGTGCAAAACTACAGATAGCATTCGAGCTTTTTCATTAAATTGAAATTGGGAGAAGAATTTTTCCATCTTTTCAGCGTGAACTTTGACATCTGTAGTCGCTTCAGTTGGAACTCTAGAAAATAGAATATCAAATTCTTCCTTATCTTGTGAATCAAAGACCTTCCCCTTATCAATCGCATTGTTATCTAGGAAAAGCAATTGGTCATTCTTTTCAAGTTTTGGAATTGTGACTGAATTTTTCAAAAGACAATAACTATTGATACGACAGTTTGTACCAACGAAATCGCCTTTCTTTTGATTCCAAAGGTTGCTAATTTTCTCAACATCGTATTCGGTGTGAGTAAAGGAAGTGAAATCTCCTGATAGGCCTGTCGAGCCGACAATAGTATTATAATCATTTACAAGATTAAAAAAGGCATCAACACTATTTGAATCCAAGTGAGCTGATAAGAGAGATTTGACCTCTTCTGTACTTACCTGATTGTTTAGGTTGGTGTATGAAGCTTTCCATGGAACTTTCGCTGAACTGGTTTGCCTTTGATTCGTCCCTTCAAAAGTAGTATTTTGTTGTTGACAAGCAGTCAAGCCTAAAAACAAGACGGAACAGATTCCTAATGTGGCTAATTTTCTTGATTTCTTCATCTTCTTCTCCTTTTACAGGTTTAGTAATTAGCCTTATTATACTATATAAATTGAACTTAAAATCATAATCTTCATCCACTACTTTTTAGAAAATCACAAATCCATTTGGAGAAATCACAAGCTGATTCTCCAATTCTAGGCAATTGCTTGCTAGTGCTACTGCTTCTTTCTCCAAAAGATAATCATCTTTTGATTGGTTAAAGATTGCTTTAAGGACCCGGCCTTCGTATGTCCATTCCAGAGCTACTATATCTTGTTTGATTTCTTTTAGGCTATACTTACCATGCTGAATGGTTGATGACGCTTGTTTTCTAATATTAATCAGCTGCTTCATGAAATTCAGCATATCATTGTCACTTGATACACGTTCCCAAGGCATACAACGACGACAATCTGGGTCTGGACCTCCGGTTAAAGCTAACTCTGTTCCGTAATAGATGCAGGGTGTTCCTTTTTGTAAAAAGAGGAAGGCTAAGGCTGATTTAACCAGTTGAACATCTTCATCTGCCGTCTACAAGATTCGCTCTGTATCATGCGAATCCAAGAGATTAAACATAACCTCTGAAATCTGTTGCTTGTAATACATAGACTGACCACTAATTTCATAGATGAATTGGTCAGTCTTCTTAACACCACGTAAGAAATAGTCCTTGATACTATCAGATAAAGGATAATTCATGACCGCGTGAAACTCATCTCCGTTTAGCCAAGGCTGAGACGTATGCCAGACTTCTCCAAGGATATAAAGATCAGGTTTTTTAGCTAGAACTGCCTTACGAAAATCCTTCCAGAACTGATGGTCAATCTCATTAGCCACATCCAAACGCCAAGCATCAATATCAAACTCTTCAGTCCAATAACTCGCGACCTTTAAAAGATAATCCTTGACCTCTGGATTGGCTGTATTTAGCTTGGGCATATAGTCCTCGAAACCAAAAGCATGATAGGATAACTCTCTCTTGTTGGCTAACTTTTCAGTCGTCACTGGGAATTGTTGAATATGGAACCAATCTTTATAAGCAGACTGTTCACCATTTTTGACAACATCTTTCCATTGAGGCGATTGCGAACCAATATGATTAAATACAGCATCCAGCATAATTTTCATGCCACGCTGATGGACTTGCTCGACCAGTTTTCGAAAGATTTCCTTATCTCCAAAATGACGGTCAATTTCAAAGTAGTCTGTCGTATTGTACTTATGATTGCTCGTA
Source organism: Streptococcus mitis (assembly GCF_009496205.1). Classification (GTDB taxonomy): domain Bacteria; phylum Bacillota; class Bacilli; order Lactobacillales; family Streptococcaceae; genus Streptococcus; species Streptococcus mitis_BN. The sequence goes on along the minus strand of NZ_WIJO01000007.1, from coordinate 5,657 downwards.
GATTCAAAGATCGGACAAAGATAAAGTCCAGTAATGCCCAAGTCTTGCAAGTAATCCAGATGAGCAATAATCCCCTGTAAATCACCACCAAATAAATCATCACTCTGAGGTGTGATAGATGAATCCCAGCCTAAAGTCCCTTCTGGGTTTAATAAAGCATTTCCATTGGCAAATCTCTCAGGAAATATCTGATACCATACCGTATTTGAAACCCAATCAGGAACCTGGCATGCATCAATTTCATGAAGATAAGGCAACTTAAATCCGTTTCCAATGGCATGAAGATTTTCTAGAGAATTTTCAACGCACCCTTTATCGCCATACAAAATACTTTGGCCTTCTGTATCCTTGAGTTCAAAGAGATACTGGATACGTGCAAAGTCAACTGTCACTTCAATCTGCCAATAATCAAATAAGGCATCAGAAGTTATTTTGGACATTTCTTTTGTATCCTGATAAAACTCCTCCATAAAGATAAAAGGGTCACCATAATGCAAGTTGATGCTTTCAATGTCCCCTTTCTTAGTTCGAATCCGAATATGAAGCTTCTTATCCTTATAAAGATAGGCAAACTCCGACTCTGGTCTGTGGTAAATGGCTGTTAATTCCACTGTTCTGTCTCCTAATTCACTTTTATTTATCTTATTGCGCAAACGTTTTCATAATCGTAATCCCAGTATACTACTTTCGTATTTTATTTTCAAGGCTTGTCCGTAGATTCTAGTGGTTTGGTTCTATAAATAAAAAAGCAGCCAGTCTTACAACTTGCTACTTTTCAAATGATGATTTACAACTATCTTTCCATCCACTCAATTTTTTTAAAATCCTTATTGTTATTGTGCTCATTTCGATAAGAATCTTGGGAAGAAGCCTTATAAATACTTAAAAACTGTTCCAAACTTGGAACGCGAAAAGTGATGTTTTCGAGATGAATCAGCTCTATATCCGATTCCGAAACTCCTGCAAAATCAGGTAAAGAATCGATACTTCCGAATTCAACACTCAGACCATCTTTTTGGAATTCATGCTCATGAATATCTATTAAGGCGTAGCCTAAGTGTTTCATCACTTTCATTATCTTGTCCCACTCATAAATTCTGAGATGATCAGGTGCTTCCCAACCTCTAGGATCACCAGGCACATGAATGTCAATGTCAGACGGCCTCCATTCCTCATTTGAACGGTATTCAAAACCCAAGGACCCCATGAGAGTCGGTGTGATTCCGATTTGGTTTAAATGATAACAAATTGTTCGAAATTCATCAAATAGAGAATTCATTCCTCCTCCAATCGTTGATATAGAACTTAATTTCGTTGTGAATAATAAACTAATTTTTATCTTTTACTCTTTCGGTTTTGAAAATACTTCTACTCGCTGAGCTAGGACTTTGATTTCTACAGGTAGATTATCCGATTTATCGCCATCAACATCCGACTCCAATTCACTATCAGAAGAAATTTTAATATTACGAGCTTTGATATACTCGATATTATCATTTGCGACAACATCCCCTTTTAGTAAATCAGGAATGACGGATAATTTAGAGAATATAGAAGCATCTTTCAGAATCAAAATGTTGGCATAGCCGTCTTTATTTTCTTCAAAGATTTTCTTATCAGCGAAGTAATTTGTCAAGAGAACCAACACATGGCTAGCTTCACCAACATAATTTCCATTTTCTGTCTCAACCTTAATATTAAAGACCTGATCCGTCATGACAGACTTCATAGTATTTACAGCATAGGCTAAAATACCGAATTTTGTCTTGTCCTCGATTTCAACATTGTGAATCGCTTCAGGTAGAGAACCGATACTAAAAATATAACCAAAATAATTGTCATTCGCTTTTCCGATATCAATCTTATTGGTTAAATCAAAATCCAGTTCATCAATTGCGCCATCGATGTCTTGATTGATTTCCAACAGTTTCGTAATGAGGTTACCCGTCCCACCAGGGATAATCCCTAACTTAGGAATGTAGTCTCTCTCAGCAATACCCGAAATGACTTCATTGACAGTCCCATCTCCACCAAAAACAACCACTGCATCGTACTGCTCACGAGAAGCTTCTTCAGCAAAATGTGTTGCATCCAGCGCTTTTTCTGTAATTTTGGTTTCCACTTGCTCAAAATATTCTTTTGCTTTATTCTCCAGCTTTTCTTTATAATCCAGAGCCTTCTCCCCACCAGAGGTAGGGTTGATAATTACCATTGCTTTTTTCATTAATATTCTCCTTAATTTTAAATAAAAATGTTTACATTTCGTCGTATGCAAGTAAATGTAATCCTATTATACAATGAAAATACGGAAAAGAGAAATCTGACGTACCGGAGATTGAAACTCTTTTATTTTATATCAACCTTATTATCCCATCGCCTTAGTACATCCTTTAAGGGTTCATCCAAGTAAGAGTAGGCCTTTTCCTTTATCCAATCAGGAATACCATAAGCTGCCTCTGCTATGCTGCCAGTGATTGCAGCAAGTGTATCACTGTCGCCACCAAGTGAGATGGCATTCCTTATCGCATCTTCGAAGTCTCTACTCTCAAGAAAGGCAATAATGGCTTGAGGAACAGTATCCTGGCAAGTTTCGTTAAAACGATAATTAGGGCGGATTTCATCTAAAGTTTGAGATAGATTGTAGCCGTATGTCTTCTCTATATAATCCTTAATCCGTCTTTTACACTCTGTAGGATTGTCGTTAATTGGTTGCTCGTATTCTCTACAATAACCATCAAAGTAAAAACGACACAGAAAGATAGCATCAGCTGTAGCCATAGCACCTTTGACACCTTCTGGATGATTATGGGTTACCTCTGCAGAAATACTCGCAAGTCCTCTAGATGATGGCCACATTCCAGTTCTCGCATAAAAACCACAGTCCATGACCCAAGCACATGGAGAAACACGCATAGCCGAACCATTCCCAAAGCTATTATAAGGCTCACGGTTATCGCTCTTTAGCCATGCATTAAACCGAGCACCGTAATCAGCATTCGGATACAGTCTGCCATATTTCTTCATCGCGTCAATGAAGTCGTCTTTTTGTCCCCCGTTCATAATCGCTTCTGCAACAGCACAAGTCATAACCGTATCATCTGTAAAAAAGCAGTCCTTCCGAAATAAAGGAAAGTCCTTCGTTTTGATATTGTTCCACTCGTAAACAGAGCCAACAATGTCTCCAACGATTACTCCTAGCATGAGATTCCTCCTTGTGACATATCAGATTTATTACACATTCCCAATGGTTAACTCTTTAAAAATGGTGCCACCAAATCAATCCACTCTTGAGGCAGGTAAGCTGACAAATAGCCGTGATTATAGCCCTTTGCTTCATACAAAATTGTATTTGCATGTAGCTGATGAAATAATTTCGCTGATTCTTTCACACAGTTCAATTCTTTTTCACCATAGATATACAGAACCTGAGCCTTGCTAGCAGAAATCATATCTTTCAGCTTGTAATGCCCCATATAGTTTTTGTAAATGGTCACCAATGTTTTAACAGGCGTCCTTGGCAGATCCTCCAAATAATAAGATTTAATTTCCTCTGGATAAGCCAGTTTAGGATAGAGTTTGTTCATCATGCTTAACTGAAGTTTGCAAGAGAATTTATTGAACATCAGTTTACCAAATAGAGACACTAGAAAGATGCTGATTTTAGATAACATTGGTTGAGGAATACAGAGGCTTCCGTCTATGATGGCCTTCTTAGCAATTTCACTGTCTAAAGACAAAAGCTCCATGGCAATTTGACCACCAAGTGAAACACCACCGATTGCAAACAATTTCCCACTACAGTTTGCTTTGATATAGTCTAGAATCTCCAAAGCAGAATCTTCAGTAGAAACATAAGCAAGTTGATATTCCTCGCCGTGACCATTCAAAGTAGGTAAAATAACACGGTATTTTTCTGACAAGATTCGTGCTTGACGAAGATAATTCCACCAAGAACTGCCACCACCGTGTATTAGTAAGATAGGAGGTAAATTCTTATCACCAAATTCATGGAATTTCATGTTTAAACTCCTTACTGTAGGACTTTCACTAGCTAATTTTCCTTGTTCAATCAGCTCTTAAAAGCAGTACCACAAACTCGACATAAAACGAGTGAACACTATGTATGCCAAGTGAACATGTATGTGGGGACATGTCTATAAACCTTTTGACAATAGCATAAGGTTATCGTTAAAAGGTATTACCCCGACAAACTGTTATTTACTCATTTTATTAAATCAGCTATTTCTTTCTTCCCATACGCCTTTACATTCTGAATTACATTCTGTTTCCTCTTTATTGATTCAAACAATGATATATCTAGTACATTTGCGAATTCTTCAAACTGAACCTGCCCCATTCTTCTTATTTCTTTAAGTTTCTCAGCATCTCTTACCTTTCTCTCTGCCTCACTTTTGGGGTATCCTTGCCCAAATGGCTCCGAGAAAAGAGCTTCTATTGTTCTTTCAAGATTTTCAGTACCTGACCATGTATAATCTTCACCTAATGGTAATGATATCGCATTTCCATTATTAATCTGAGCAAATAAATAGGCATCATTCGGTGTAGGTGCATACCCGCAAATGACATCAGGCATACTATTACAAGCAAGCATCATTCCTTGTCCGGAAGAACAGCCCGTAACAACGAAATCAACTGTCCTACTTGCCAACAAGATACCTATAAGAATAGAAATTTCTATATACGAGTATTTTTCATTTTCTTCCATCGTACAGCCAAAATTTATAACCTCAGATTTCTTTGGAGCATACTTTAATACAGCATCATAGATTATTTGATTTTTGGTCGCTTGCGAACTTGCTTGAATAACTCCGATTCTCATTCTTCCCCCCTACAACTTCTAATTTAATGATTTCTTTTTCTTTGGTTTGGGTGCCGGTAATTCATCATATGTTGAATTGAATAAGCCTTTATTTTCTACACTTCATTTATTCACTGGTTGCAACTTTTAACATCAAAACTACCGCCTCAACATATGAAAATATTCTTCTTTTATACTAATAAACGAAAGGCAGTAAAAATCATTTTAGAATGATACTGTGGAACGGAAAGATTTTCGCCACTTCCAAAAGAAACGACATTTATCACTCCACTTTAAATTATAATAGAAAATTATCTAACATAGATCATCTAATTAGCAAATCGTTACTTTCAATAATGGATATCCTGATCTAAATTTTAAAATGTTGTTTCCTTACTAATTCTATTACTCGCCAATATTGTATAAATTAAATAAGTAATAAATATGATAATAAAAATAACATTAATTTTTAACACAAAATAGAGATTTAACAAATTTGCGAACGCATGAAATAATAGACAGTACCCCACAGATTTCGTTTGACGATAAAGAAGCCCTAAAACAAAACTTAAAAATAATGTATATATAAAAAATAAAATAAAAGGAAATCCTTGATGGCTTTCTCCAACTATAAACCATAAAGGCAGATGCCAAATCCCCCAAATTGATCCTACAATCAAATTAGATTGCCAATAAGTATATTTTTTATCATGTAACGGTTGTAATATACCTCTCCATCCTAATTCTTCATGTCCACCGCCAAAAAAAATTAATTGTATAAAGAATAGCGGTATCAGATAAATTGATACTCCGTTTAATTCTAAGGAAGATACAGAGA
>NZ_WIJO01000079.1:0-6011 GCF_009496205.1 Streptococcus mitis | reverse complement strand
TATTCGAATTAGCTCACGACTCTTGTTCATCCAGTTTTTTATACAGGCTAGGAAAAGCCCTATTAAACACCACGGTTTGGTATTGTTCGCCTTCAGTATAGGCTAAACTTCTTTTTCTGTCATGAGTTAGCAGAATCTGCCTGCTTGGAGTTTTTTATCTTTATCAGGAAAGATAAATCCAATACCAATGCAAGCTAGAACACCTGCTCCAATTACCAAACCACTTGAAATTGGCAAAAGGTTCAAAATTGCATTTGCGATGATAAAGGCAATAATCAAACACATCAGACTAGCCTTGTAATCTTTTTTTAAAAAATTCTCTAGAGTGAAAAAGAGGAACAAGCCTATCGGAATGAGTGACCAGAGGTTGACATCCAAACTTGACCATCCAACAGAACCAAAATACAAAACCAAAGCTGAAACTAGCAAGAATCCAATACCTAATAATTTTTTCATTTTTATCTCCAATTTCTTTTTTAGGAACTTGAGTTATCTGATAGTGACGTCTCACGTCCCTTACAAAAATCATTATAGCAGAGGTCAGTGTCAAGAACAAGTGCTTTTGCCTATCTGGTCTCTATCTCGGTCTAAATGGTTCAATAGTTAAAATGAAAGAAAAAGAAGCCCTAATCAGCTTCTTCATTCTAGTGATTGCAACAGTATCTCTGAACTAAAACAATCGAAAGTTAGATTCTAAACTAGTTTTTCTAGTTCGTATTTTTCTTTTCCTTAGATTCTAGAGAAGTTTTGATTGCTTCGCGTTCAGCCTGTAGTTGAGCTAAATTCTTCTCCTCTTCCTCAAGTTTACTAGTATCTGGTTTTACACGATAATAAACATCTTCTGGTTTCATAAGCATACTAACATAACTTTGTCCAGCCACAAGTCTATCTTCAGCAGGATTTGACTTATCAGTAAATTTTCCATTCTCAGCGGACTCTAAGACAATACCGCTAGGTATTGCAACTACAATAAAACCTCCAGCAACTGAATCTTTTACCCAAGCACTAATAAAAACTGTTTCTGGATTTTGACTATTTTTTCCACCTGATGCTTTCAATTCGACAATAGATTCATTCTTTTGACCATTCGACAGCCAAGAGGAACGCATTTCCCCAGACTCATTAATAACATATTCATTACCTGAAGCTGTACGCCATATACCTTTCAAACTAGATAAATCATTATTTCTTAGTGCTTCAATATCCAGTTTCAGAACAGCGGTTTCTTCTTTTAGCTTGTCAACTAACTTCTCTGACTCAGCGACTTTGCTATCTAAACTAGCTAGCTGATCCTTGAGTTTCTGGATTTCCTCCTCTTTCTGCTTGATTTCAGATGCTTTAGAATTATCTGTCGATTCTTGACTTTTGTTCTCTTTTTTTGCAATCGAAGGAATAGCTTCGTTTGATTCTTTCTTTTCATTTGGTGATAAGAAAAGGATGCTTGCTACGATTGCAACAACCAAAAGACTAAGAGAAATACCAATATAGACTTTTATCTTGAGAGCCTTCCCAACAATTCTAGTTGGAGAGAATCCCTTCGCTACATTTGAAACAGTTGTTTTAGGACCATTTTTCTCTTCAAAGTCTTTCTTATTCATGTTATTGCTCCTATTTTTCATTTATCTTAGATAAATTTACGAGTTTTTTCTAGCATAAGTGAATTGTTTCAAGTTCAAAAAATAATATAAAAAGTTATCATAATTAAAGACTGCTATCAAACTCTTTTTTGAACTTAATTAAAATAGATTATATCATAATTTTTTAAAATTATATATATTTATAAAAAAGAAACCCAGTAGAATGAGTTTCTTCTCTTTGCCGATTGCAGGGTTTGAACCTGTGACCTAGGCTTTACGAGTGCCTTGCTCTACCAACTGAGCTAAATCGGCGATTACACTTACAGTATAGCACTCTGAGAATAGGTGTCAAGAAATTTTCATCTCTATTAAAAAAAGCCTGTCCTGAGACAAGGCTTTGATATTCTATTATTTACGAACCTGCACTTTCGTAGGCATCCAAGCCCCTATCCCAGAGTTTAAGGGAAATGACAAAGAAAACAAGGGAAATCAACATCAAACCTCCGATGTTAAAGATTACATCCTTGTCCTGCAAGAAATAGCTAGCAGGATAGTAGGCCGTAAAGGCAAATGGCACGATAAAGCTAATCAACCATCGAAGGAGCGAATTGTAAATCGAAATCGGATACTTAGCAAAATCATTAAACATATAGAAAATGTAAATCATAGCGCCTGACTGCTTGGTCCAAAAAGCGATGCTGGCTGTGGCAATTTTCAAGGAAGTGTAGATCAAGGTCGCAAAGGGAATACAGACTAGGAAAAGTAGGAATTTGGGAAGGGTCCAAGCAATGCTGGCCACAGTTGTTGCTAGTAAAATACCCCCGACCAAAAGTTCTCCCAAGGCATCAATCTGAAAGGTCTCAACTAGGATGTGAAAGAGAGGATTGATAGGACGCGTCAGATACTTATCAAATTCCCCTTTTCGGACTAAGCGTTGTCCTAGTGCCCATAGATTGTCAAAAAAGAGATGGTCCAGTCCCTTGGGAATCAAGGAAAAACCATAGATAAAGGCAATTTCTTGAAAAGTCCAGCCTTCTAGGGATGGAATATGTTGAAAGATGACATTGAGAAACAAGAGGTTCAATCCTTGGGTCAGAAAGACTCCCAAGACACCAACCACAAAATCAACCTTGTACTCCATGATTTGCTTGATGTATTGTCTGATAAAAATCAGATGCATGCGTTGATATTTTTTCATACTAACCTCCTTGAATGGTGATAAAGGACTGGACTCGTTTCCAAATCAACTGAGACAAGCCCACCATCACTAAGAGCCAGAAAAACTGCAAAGCGAGCGCCTGAAGAATCTGATTGGCATCATATTTCCCAACGATAATCATGACCGGAGTGTAAATTAAGGATGAAAAAGGCAGGAAGGACAGAATATCTGAAACAACCTTTGGAAAGAAAGCCAAGGGAATCAAACTTCCAGACATAAAAGCCACTATGGAAGTCTTAAGTAGGTTGGAACCCCAAAGATTTTTAAACACAAAGGCAGAAAATCCAAAGCAAATATTAAAGAAAAAGTTAATCAGATAGGCTAAGGTTAAGCTAAAAAGATAAAGGACAGTTAATCCTAGCACTTCTGCAATCCCTTGCCCAGATACGATTTTCATCAACACGATGACACTTAAAAATGGAAGGCCAACAGAGATAAAAATCAACCACTTGGACCCAAGCTCGGTGAAAAGATATGAGGCCGCAAAATGCACCGGTCTCAACAAGCGCATGATGATGGAACCATCCTTGACCTCCTCCCCGATCATAAAGGAGCTATCAGATCTGGTCAGAAGATTGGTAACAAAACTCATAATGATGTAGAGGGTGATATCTGCCATACTAAAGCCCTGAATCAAGGACTCTTGCGAAGAATCAAAGACAGCCTTCCAGAGATAAAAGGCCACAAAAGCACCCATAACATCGCCGATCCGATAGAGAATAAAGTTGACTCGATAGGTAATCAATTCCTGAACCCCTGCATTGATAAAGGGTGTATAACGTCTCCACAATTTGATCATCTTAGAGCTCCTTTCGGTAGAAGCGACGGATAATATCCTCAATATCCGTATCCACCATCTTCAAATCGCGGATTTCAAAATCAGACAGGGTTTGCTTGATAATATCAGCTGACTGGTAGCGAGAACTATCGAATTCAATGTTGAGACTATTTCCTTGTCTATCAATTGTCATATCCGAAAAGCCTTCATAGTGAGAAACGATATGACTTTGACCTGGTAGCAATTCAAAAGAAAGAGTCTTCATCTTGCCAAATGTGTCCTTAAGCTGGCTAACCGTTCCATCAAAAATCTCTTGCCCCTTGTCAATCATAAAAATCCGATCACAGAGCTGCTCAATGTCGCTCAGGTCGTGAGTGGTCAAGAGAATGGTTGTCTCTTCCTCTTGATTGATTTGGGTAATAGCCCGACGAATGTTATCCTTGACCGAAACGTCCAAACCAATGGTCGGCTCATCTAAAAAGAGAACCTTGGGATTGTGAAGCAAGGAAGCCGCAATATCCGCCCGCATCCTTTGACCCAGTGAAAGAGTCCGCACGGGATCCTTGATAAAGTCCTTCAAATCCAAGACTTCATTCAAAAAGTCCATACGCTTATGGAAGAGCGAGTCTGGTACATCATAAATCTCCTTTAAAACCGTGTAGGTCTCTTGCAGTGCCAAATCCCACCATAGCTGGGTTCGTTGTCCAAAAACTACGCCAATATCTTTGACATAATCTTGACGATTGTCCTGGGGAATCTTGCCATTAATCCGACAAAAACCAGATGTCGGTTTCAAAATTCCTGTCAGCATTTTAATGGTTGTCGACTTCCCTGCACCATTGGCCCCAATAAAGCCTAAAATTTGCCCCTTGGGAACCTCAAAGGTCAAATCTTTGACCGCTTCAAAGGTCTGTTTTTCAGGATGAATAAAGGAGCGTAATGCCCCCTTCAACCCCGGTTCCTTAACAGTCTTCACAAAATTTTTCTGAAGATGTTCCACTTCTATCATTGCCATATCTATCTCCCTATGTAAGGAATAGCAACATTGTGTTTTTGACTACAAGTATTCTAAATCCTTACTTTCTATACCTTCTACATTTTATTACTACAAAAGGCTTTATACCAACCTATTATAATCCAATAAAAAATAGAATGCAAGCGTTTGCCTAAAGTTTATGAAATTAGAGATTCCTCTCTTAAAATAATAGTTTGAATCAAAAATTCTGGTTTGATAGTTTCCTTAAAACACTAAAAAAAACCACCCAATGGGCAGGTTGGTGGTTAAGAAAAAAATTTTTTTAATCGAAAAAACTCACGATTCTACTGTTAATCCTTCAGCATTTAATTATTGTCATCAGTCTAAAATGATTTCTACCCCCTCAATGACTCTTTAAAAAATCTAAAATCTGAGAAACAACTTCATGACTTTGATAATGATAAAGTTCGTGAGGCGCATCCATATAGATGACTTGAACATTAGACTGGTCACTAGAAAATTTCTCTGCATAATGCTGCCATTCTAATTGTCTAAAGGTCGTGCCTTCACCGTTAGACACCAGTAATAAGGTGGGAATTTTCGGATTAATGCTAGATGGAACTTTCTTGGCATTTTCCTTTGCCAAACGGGATTCATGAAGCATGGCTTGTGACATCAACTGCTTATATGCTAGTAATTTATATTGTTGTCGTTCAGTTTCAGTCAGAGTTGGATTTTTTATATAAAAGGACTCAGGGAAATAGCGTAATAAGCCAATCTTACTGCTCCAATAGGCCACAGTAAGCAAGGCCTGATTGTCCTTTAAATTCTCATAACTAGCTGGCAGTGCCCAATCTAACCCAACCAAGGTTTTCACTTCATCAGGATATTTTTCCTGCCAAGCTAAACTCTCAAGACTAGCCATGGAATGAGATAAAATGATAAAAGGACCTTTGACGTTTGCTTGTGAAAGAGCTTGACGCGTCTCAGACAAAACCTCTATCACATCTCTTGAATGATTGCTATCATCACTATAACCATACCCTGCTCTCTCCACGATGACTACCTTATACCGTTTCGATAAGGATTCCGATACTTCTTTAAAGTCCAATATAGGAGAAGCAATACCAGCACCTGAGAGAACTACTATAGTCTCAGGACCATTCCCTTCAACGTAAACATTTATTTGATGTCCATAGACGAGAACTTGTTGTCCCATAGGTGTCAGTGAGGCTTGTTCTTTTTCCAAACTGATACGGTGAAAGATGAATGTAGCCGCTAGAAACAAAAGAATGAAACTAAGAAAGGCAAGACTACATTGTTTTAGTTTTTTCAGGCTCTATAATATTTGTAGTGGGTAAATCCCCTATGGATATTATGGAACCTATTTTGTTGTAGAAAAAAAGTTCCATATGACCTATAATGAAAAGCGACTAAACAACTCATTAGAAAGATTCATAT
>NZ_WIJO01000078.1:0-6128 GCF_009496205.1 Streptococcus mitis | reverse complement strand
AACGTGGACTGGTTTCGTGTTTGGATTATTACCTTGAACGACATGCGTTAAAAGTAGTTGAACCGCCGTATGCCGAACGGCACGTACGGTGGTGTGAGAGGGGCTAGAGATTATCCCCTACTCGATTATTTAGGGGGCAAAAAAGGGGCTTTGTTTATGATATAATAGACAAAAACACTTGTATTAGAGAGAAATCATGTCTAAAGAAATTGATATTGAATATTACCACCAGCTAGCCTTACAAAAGCAGAAGGAGCATCGTAAAGTTTTAGCCAATCTAAAGAAAAAGCCACCAAAAAATCTAGATAAGATAGCCCAGCAGATTCACCAAGAAGTATTTGAGGAAATTGATTGTACTGCCTGTGCCAACTGTTGCAAGACATTGGGACCTGACTTCAAGGAAGCAGACATCACTCGTATTGCTAAGTACTTTAAGATGAAATTACCAGCTTTTGAAGCGGAGTTTCTGCAGGTAGATGAAGATGGCGATAAGGTTTTTAGATCCATGCCTTGTCCCTTTCTAGGAGGAGATAATCTCTGTTCCATCTATGATGTTCGTCCAAAGGCCTGTCGTGAATTTCCCCATACAGACAGGAAAAAAATCCATCAAATCAACCATTTGACTATTAAGAATACCTTGACCTGTCCAGCAGCCTATCTCTTTGTTGAGAAATTAAAGGATAAGTTATAGAGATTTAAAGGATAAAAAATTTCTAATAATAACTAGTAATATGAAGGGAGAACTCTGTGCCTAGACCGAAAACAAAAGAGGAGCTAATGCTGGCCTCTAAGGAAAACTATGAAAAGCTCAATCGTTTCATCTCCCAACTAAGTGAAGATGAGCTACAGATTCCATTTGATTTTTCAAGAGACCCAAAGAAAAAAGAAGCTCACTGGAAAAGGGATAAAAATCTACGGGATGTCTTGATCCATCTTTATGAATGGCAGCAGTTACTTTTGACTTGGGTACATTCCAATCAAAAAGGTCACGAAAGACCTTTTCTCCCTGAATCTTATAATTGGAAAACTTATGGAGAAATGAATATCGCTTTTTGGAAGAAGCACCAGAAAACCTCCTTAGAAGAGGCGACTAGACTATTGGCGCAATCACATAGGAAGGTTTTAGAGTTGATAGAAGTTTTTAACAATGACGAACTCTTTACCAAAGGTGTCTATAAGTGGACGGGTGGGACAAGTCTAGGTTCCTATTTTGTCAGTAGCACGTCAAGTCACTATGATTGGGCTAGCAAAAAACTCAAAGCTCATCGGAAGAATTGTAAGGGATAGATGTCCTATTTGAAATTGCAAGAATGAGTTCTTTTAAACGTAATACTCTTCGAAAATCAAATTCAAACTGCGTCAACGTCGCCTTGCCGTACTCAAGTACAGCCTGCGGCTAGTTTCCTAGTTTGCTTTTTGATTTTCATTGAGTATAAGATAAAAGCAAAGGGCTATCAAGTGATGTAGCCCTTTTGAGTTATACAATTAAATTACCATGCAAAAGCTGTCGTTGGAGCATTGAGCGCTTCTAACCACTGTTTATTTTTTACGGGGCAAAGAGTTACGGATATACCTGCCATATCTAGACTGGTCATAAATGTTCCTGATTTTATAAAGGTAATAGTGACTCCTTCAATTTCTAAGAGTTGAAGGAGATCATTGATAAATATGCCCATTTCTAAGTTGCTGGTAGTGCCTAGATTATTTACAAGCAATATAAATTGATCACCCTTTTTCCAATGATAGTGCAATCTTAATTTACTTATAATTTCATTTGCAAGGATTTCCGATGATTGGAATGGGACGATACGATAACCTTCTTCGCCATGTATCCCAATACCATAAGAAATATTTCCTTCTTCCAAGTTAAATAGTGGAAAGGTGGCTTGGGGGAGACTAGCAGATTTCGTTGCAAAGCCAATTGTTGCGATTTCGGGAGCAAGTTCATGACCTAAATCAGTTAGTTGCTCGATGTCGGCACCATTTTGAGCTGCATATCCTAGAACTTTATGAAGTAAAATAGTCCCTGCGAGCCCTCTTCCTCTAATTTGAAATCTATTGCGAGGTTCAATTGAAATATCGTCGTGTGCTAGACTATAGCCGACCTTAATTCCTTCTTGTCTAGCAGTATTAATGGCCGAACTAAATTCTTTGATGTCTGCTTCGAAATTTTTTACAATGATGAAGACACCTTGACCATTGTTTAAAAAACGAATGGACTCTAAGATTTCAGTTCTTGTAGGAGGAGTAAATAATTGGCCGTAGATAGCAGCGGTAAGCATTCCTTTTCCCACATATCCAATATGCGCAGGTTCGTGACCGGAACCTCCACCCGACAATATTGGAACCTGATGAGGATTGCGATTTTTTTGGTAGACTAGTGGTAAAGTAGGGTGTTTTTCTAATTCAGGATGACTGCTGACAGTTGCCGAAATGTAACTTGAAATAATTTTCTGTTTATGATTTGAAATAAATGTCATTGTGGTCTCTTTCCAATAATTGTTATGATTAGAAAGTCTGGTTGTGGAACTGGACTTTTTTTATTGACGTAAGCCTTCACGATTTCTGCTAGAGCATGTGAATGATAGTCTAACAAAAAGCAAGTATAAGCAGATGAATCGATATCAATCTGACCGTATTCTCTTAAAATTTTTGATACAAGCAAGCGACAGTAGCTGATAAATTGGTCATAGAAGTTATTTTGTCCTTGAATATCAAAAAGTTGAATATAAAAGTCACGCTCTTGTTCGAAATAAAAAAATAATTCTTGTAATAGTTTTTGTCCTGAAATGAAGTCCAAGTTATTGGTGATATACTCGGTTAAGTCATTTTCAAATATCCAGTCGAGCAGTTCATATTTGTCAAGAAAGTGATTATAAAAGGTCTGTCTACGAATGCCAGCTGATTCCATGATATCTACAATGGAGATTTTGTCAAATTCTCTAGTAGCTAATAGGTCTCTAAATGCCTTGGCAATCCGTTTTTTTGTAATAAGTGATGATGCCATAGGAAACCTTTCTTTTACTTCCTTCATTTTACCAAAAAAATGTTTGAAACGGGTTTAAAAGGGGACAAATAATAGAATCTGTCCCTTATCAGCCAGCGATAAAAAATATATAATGAAAGCGAAAACAAAGGTAAATGCCGAAAGGAGTTTCTCATGAAAAAAATTATAAATGAACCGACACAAGTTGTTGATGAAATGTTGCAGGGATTGTCATTCATGCATGATGACTTGGTAGAACGTTTAGATGGATTTGATGTCATTGTTAGAAAGGCAGAAAAGACAGGAAAAGTTGGACTCATTTCAGGTGGAGGTTCAGGACATGAACCAAGTCATGCTGGATTTGTAGGAGATGGAATGTTGTCTGCTGCCATTTGTGGAGCAGTCTTCACTTCACCTACTCCGGACCAAATTTTAGAAGCCATCAAGGCGGCTGATGAAGGTGCTGGAGTTTTCATGGTCATCAAGAACTATTCTGGTGACATTATGAACTTTGAAATTGCACAAGAACTTGCTGAAATGGAAGGTATTGATGTAGCAAGTGTTGTAGTCGATGATGATATTGCGGTTGAAAATAGTCTCTATACCCAAGGTCGTCGAGGTGTCGCAGGTACTATATTAGTCCATAAAATTTTGGGTGATGCGGCTCGTTCTGGTAAATCATTAGCTCAAATGAAGGACTTGGCAGATAAACTTGTTTTAGAAATTAAAACAATAGGGCTGGCCCTGTCTGGAGCAACCGTTCCTGAAGTTGGGAAACCAGGATTTGTTCTAGAAGATGATGAATTTGAATATGGAGTTGGTATTCATGGTGAGCCAGGATATAAAAAAGAGAAAATGCAACCTTCAGCACAATTGGCATCAGAGTTGGTTGAAAAATTATCTGAAGGTTTCCAACTTAAATCAGGCGAACGCTATGGCCTTCTCATTAATGGTTTAGGAAGCACTCCTCTTATGGAACAATACGTATTTGCAAATGATGTGGCAAAATTACTCCATGAAAAAGGTGTTGAGTTGGCGTTTAAGAAAATTGGAAACTATATGACATCAATTGATATGGCTGGCTTGTCATTAACATTGATTCGATTGGCAGATGATGAGTGGTTGGATGCTCTAAATGCACCTGTTATTACCCCAGCTTGGTAAAACTCAAGGAGGAAATGTCGCATGAATGCTGAACAAGCTCTTGAATGGATGAAGCTTTTTAATAAAAAGATTCAAGAACAGAAAGATTATCTTAGTGAGCTAGACACTCCTATAGGAGATGGAGACCACGGTGGAAATATGGCGCGTGGCATGACTGCAGTTATGGAAAACTTAGAAGGAAAGCAATTTGAAACAAGCAGTGATGTTTTTAAACTTGTCTCAATGCAACTACTGAGTAAGGTAGGCGGTGCTTCTGGTCCCTTGTATGGCTCTGCTTTTATGGGCATGTCCAAGGTTGATTCTAATTCGAAAATAGAGGAAATCTTACAAAGCGGTTTGGATATGATTGTCAAACGTGGGAAAGCAGAAGTTGGAGAAAAGACAATGGTTGACGTTTGGACTCCTGTTATTGCTGCCTTGTCTGCTGGCCAATTGACTCAAGAGGTTATTGATCAGGTAGTGAATGCTACCAAAGATTTACTTGCAACTAAAGGAAGAGCATCTTATGTAGGAGAACGTTCTCTGGGACATATTGACCCTGGATCATTTTCATCAGGTTTACTCTTTACTGCTCTTTTAGAGACTGGGGTGGTTTAATGGGAAGTATTGGTCTTGTTATCGTTTCACATTCCAAACACATTGCAGAAGGTGTTGTTGAACTGATTAGTGAAGTAGCTAAAGATGTTCCGATTACTTATGTAGGAGGAACCGAAGATGGAGGAATTGGAACAAGTTTTGATCAAGTAGATAGGGTTGTTTCCGAAAATCCAGCAGATACTTTATTAGCCTTTTTTGACCTAGGTTCTGCTAAAATGAACTTAGAAATGGTGGCTGATTTCAGTGATAAAAGTATCATGATCAATAGGGTTCCAATTGTAGAAGGTGCCTATACTGCAGCTGCTCTTCTTCAGGCTGGTGCAGAACTGTCAGTTATTCAAACACAGTTGTCGGAGCTTGAAATCAATAAATAAGGAATTTTACTATAACTCTTTTTATAGATGGGCTATTGATTATCTCAACTATCAAATTTTAAGTAAATAATTTCAAAATCAGAAAGGGATTGCTTTATGCAGTTCCTTTTTAATGTAAAAGGAGTAGAATCATAGTGTTTCTAAATTGTTAATACTCTTCGAAAATCAAATTCAAACCACGTCAACGTCGCCTTGCCGTACTCAAGTACAGCCTGCGGCTAGTTTCCTAGTTTGCTCTTTGATTTTCATTGAGTATAATAATTCAAAACTGATTGTGACGGGACTATTCTAGCTTTAGAATTGCTCAAAAATTAACATTTAAGGCTATCAATAGCTTAGAATAGCGCGAAAACATTTAGTTTATAGGAATTCTAGGTCTATAATTACATAGATATTTATGAAGTTAGGGTGTTCGATAGTCAGGATAGTTCTATTCTGAAAGATTTGAGCTGTCAATCTTCTAGAATAGTAGTTTGCCAATGAATTTTGTTGAAAGATTCCTTGTTTTATGGTAGTCTAAAGTAAAAGAAAGCCTTATCATTATATTTGTATCTTTAATCTGACTTGGTTTAGGTCTAGAAAAGGGATAGATATTTGGGGGTTTCAAATAATAATAATATTTTCACTTGCAAAAAATGTATTTCAACTTTACCTAATGTAGAAGAAGGAAATATCATAAAATGCTTATGACTTGTTTGAAAGAGAATGTAAACTAAAAATGGATTCCCTTTAAATATTAGGAGTAGGTAGATGAGTAATCTAGAGTCAATTCGTAAAGCGCATATCATCGTGTGGGGTGCCTATCTATTTTTATCATTAAGGGCGCCGCTAATTAGCAGCACAGAGTATTTCGTGCTTATTTTTTTAGCGTTTCTCTATTCAATAGTATCGCTACCTATATACTCTGTGAAGAATAAAATAGTATCTATTTGTTTGGCTATAAACTCGATCCTGTTAATGAGTTTTCCAATTTTAATCAATAAATTTTTCCCAGGAAACGTTTCTAC
>NZ_WIJO01000077.1:0-6742 GCF_009496205.1 Streptococcus mitis | reverse complement strand
AGCGACCAATAATCTCATCAAACTTATCAAGCGCAATGCCTTTGGATTTCGAAACTTTGAAAACTTCAAAAAAAGGATTTTTATCGCTCTAAACATCAAAAAAGAAAGGACGAAATTTGTCCTTTCTAGTTCTTAGTTTTTCTTCAACACGCTACAGTTGACAAAGAGCCTTTTTAGTAAAACTCACAAGTCTTACTCTTCCTTATCTTGATTTTCAGTTCCTTTAACTGCTTTTTTAAATTCAGGCAGCATTTTACCGATTGACTCACCTAGTTCAGGCAATCGTTTTGGTCCAAAAATCAAGAGAGCTCCTAAAACGATGATAATCAATCCTGGTGCTCCGATATCACGTAAGATTCCCATTTTTCTCTCCTTTCTGCTTGCGTTTCATAATGTGTTTGCTGATAGCAATACTCAACTCATAAAGTAAAATCAAGGGGGCAGTCATTGCCAAATCACTGACAAAGTCAGCTGGTGTTAAGATGACTGCGAGTACCAATAAAATAAAATAAGCATATCGGCGATAAGCAATCAATAATTCTGGCCCAATGAGTCCAATCGACGTCAAAAAGGCAATGATAACTGGCAATTCAAAAATCAGAGCCAAGGGCAAGGTAGTTTGAAAAACAAAGGACAGATAATTTTGGGCGGTTAACTGCGTTTCAAATAGACCTTCTCCCAACCCTAATAAAACCTGAAGTAAGGCTGGTGTTACAAAGTAAAAACCAAAAGCTAATCCAACCAGAAAACAAAGGAAACTAGCTGGAATATAGGCAAAAATAGCTCTAGCTTCTTCCTTCTTCAAGCCGGGTTTGATGAAAGACCAAATATGATACACTGTGTAAGGCAGGGTGATGGTAAAGGCCATCAGACTAGCCAAACGTATGTAAATCCATAAAATATCATTAGGTCCTAAAACAATCAACTTTTGCTGAAAAGATTGGGTCACATACTGGTAAATCTGATCTGCAAAAAGCAGAGAGACACAGAATACCAAAAAGAAACAAATGACTACAGCCAATAATCTCTTTCTAAATTCTACCAGATGTTCCACGATTGTCAATTCTTTTCTATCCATTTATTTTTCACCCTGTCTGAAAGTGACAATCAAGACAATAACAACAAAGATTAGCTGACTGGCCAAGCTTTCCCAACTTGGATAAATTCCAAGCAGGTCAATTGTTGGAAAGCCTGTCACTAAGTGATTTGGTGCCATATTGGTCAACTGAAGAGCATGGATACTAACTCCCAGCATCTTAAAGGCTAGGGCATAAATCATCCAAGTCAGGATAAAGAAGACCTTATGTGGCAGGAAGAATTGACTAGCCTTGTTCATCACAACGGCAATAATTACCAGAACCAGCAAGGCAAGTGAAATGCCCAAGACAAATTCAAAGCTGGAAATCCTTGGTAAAATCCCAATATAAAAGAGAATGGTTTCTGCTCCCTCACGGAAAACAGCTAGAAAACTGAGAGCAAACATGGAAATAAAGGAGCCTGTCTTAGTCACTGTTTCCATTTGTGACTCCATAAAGGTATTCCATTTTTTGACTGAGGATTTGCTGTGAAGCCAGATTCCAATCAAAATCATCATAGCTACCGCAAAAATCCCCACTGCTCCTTCGATGATTTCACGATTAGAGCCTGATGTCACTGCTGGAAAGGCAATTTGCAGGATGAAAGCAATGACCAGACTGTCCATGATCCCTGTGATAGCACCACCATAAACCCACTTGAGCCCTTTTCGCATCTTGGCTGCTTTCAAGGTCGTTACCAAGGCCATAACGATTAAGAGAGCCTCTACTCCTTCTCTTAGGAGAATGAGCATAGCATCAAAGGCATTGTAACGTGCACTGGTATCAATTTGTGATAAATCTGCAATCAGTTTTTCTAATTTTTCTTGGTAGTCCTTCTCACTTCCCTTGACCATAATCACAGGGCTTTCGCTTTCCACTCGAGTATAGAGGGAAGGATTGGTCGTGCTCACAGAACCTTCAATCGTTGGCCAGATAGTAATAAATTCCTTCATGCTAGCTGATCCTGATGCTTGATCACCAGCTTGGAATTGTTCCAAAGCCTTCTTCAAAAGAGCAATAACATCTTTAAGACTTAAATCAGAAGATGCTTCTGCAACTTCTTTTCCAGTTACAAAATCATCAATAGCCTTTTTTAAGTCCTCAAAGGAAGTCTGAATCGAGTTAAAATCTGTAGGTTCGGTTTCTATGCTACTACGCAGGAAGGAAATAGCTGTTTCAACACGTCCATAATGGACCGTACTATTGTCACGAACCACACTTTCATTGATAGTCCAAGTGGAATTCATTTTCTTAAAAGCTTCTCGGACCTTTTCCAAATCTTTGGAGGCAATAGCCTGTTCCAAGGCTTCAAAACGAGGACTTAGACGGTTCACCAATTTTTCTTTCTCCGCATCTAAGTCAACAGGATTTTGTTCTTTTTCAAAGGCTAATAAGGCTGAAGAAAGTTCGGTGAGTTTGTCTTCAGTAATCTCGCCTGATTGAGCTAGCTTTTCCTTGACAACCTTACCAGCCTCTGAATTGCTATCTTCTACTCTTTCAAAGTCTGATGCCATCTCTGTAACAAGTTTCTGGGCCACAGCCTGATTTCCATTTTTGACAGCTTTAGAAGCATCTGTGATTTTTACAAAGTAAGAACTCAAGCTTTCTTGGGCACCTACTGGGGAAAGAATTAAAAGTGACAAAGCTAAAACCAAGAACCATCTTTTAGCCTTCCAATAATTTCTGACCAATGTAGCCTCCTTTCTCCACACCACCAAAGCAAGCAAATAGTCCACTACCGATGTGAGTGATGTATTCATTCATCTTATCTGTAGCACCTAGATTGGTTTGAACCTTAACAAAGTTATCAGGATCCTTCTGGAAAGAAATGAAGAGCAAGCCCGTATCAAACTGGCCAGTCTTTTCATCAATCCCATCTGAGTAAGAATAAGAACGACGCAAAAGTGGCTTGTCCACTTCCTTAGCCAAACGAACATGCGAATCATCAGGCAGAAGATTCAAATCCACTTCATCAAACTCATTTTTCTTACCAAAGGGGGCACCACTTTCCTTATAACGGCCAAAGGTATTTTCTTGTTCTTCAAGACTAGTGCGATCCCAGGTCTCTAAAAACATCTGAATCCGACGAACTGCCATATAAGAACCATTTTCCATCCAGTCCTTACTATCAGCCCAGATGACGCGGTCAAAATCTTTCTCCTTGGTTGGATTTGCTGTTCCATCCTTAAAACCAAAGAGATTACGCGGAGTCTCCATTCGATCTCCGATAGCTGCAAAACCAGACTGACTCCAACGAAGGGTCACTGCACTTCTCCCCTTACGGATGAGATTGCGAATAGCATGAAAGGCAACTTGCTCATCATCTGCACAAGCCTGAATCACAATATCTCCACCTGTATATTTTTCACGCAATTGCTCTTTAGGAAAAGGCGGTAAATCCCTGAACACTTGAGGACGCTTGTTTTCCAAGTTCATCTTTTTCAAGAAACTTGCAGACACACCAAAAGTCAGCGTCAAACGATGAGGGTTGAGCCCAACTGTCTCACCAGTATCGCTTGGAGGCAAGAGAGTATTCTGGCCATCTTTTTTGACCAGTTCCCCCTCAACCAACTTGGTACTATAATCTGTCCAATCCTTGAATAGCTGGATAATCTTATCTCTATCCGTCGTATGCAAATCCAAGACAACAAAATAGATATTCTTTTGCATGGGCGTACTAATTCCAGCTTGATGCTTGCCATAAAAAGCAATTTTTTTCATTTCCGTACGAGATTTTTTCCTGACTTCCTAGCTTAGGTGCGAAAAAAGCAGAAGCACCAGAGAGGCCTAGCGCTAAACCAGCCCCTCCAATACCTGCTTTTTTTAGAAATTCTCGACGGTCCATTTTCTTCTCAAAAAACTTTTCGTCTTTTTCAGTCATGACTCTTATTCTCCACTAAGAAATTTACCCATTTGTGATAGAGGTTCACCAAGTTTTGTCACGGCCTCTGACAATTCTTTGGTGTCTTCTTTTGTCAAATCAGTATAGAGTTTGTAGTGTTCCTTGTCGGTCATGTGTTTGTCCAACAAATCATTGACAGACTTGAAGTCTGCTTCCAATTCTTTAACTAGGTTAGCGTCTGATTTTTCAAGTAAAGGTTTAAAGAGTTGGAAAATCTTCTCAGCTCCCTCAATATTGGCACGGAAATCATACAAGTCTGTGTGAGAATAAATTTCCTCTTCACCTGTAATCTTACTTGTTGCCACTTCATTAAGCAAGTCGACTGCCCCAGTCAACATAACCTTATAGTCCACATCCACAGTTGCAATCTTGGCTTTCAATTCTTTGATATCATTTACCAACTGATCGCCGTAGCTTTCAGTTCCTTTAGTTGTATTGTCTTCCCAAAGGATACGCTCGATACGGTGGAAACCTGACCAACCTTCTTCTGTCTTGTTTTCGTCCATGTAGTCTGCCAAACGGAAGTCAATCTTGACATCTGACTCACCAAAACTCTCGGCAATCGGTTCTGAACGCTCATAGGACATACGAATCAATGGATAAACCTTCTTAGCTTCTTCTAATTTGCCTTCTTTCAACAGTTTGACAAAACCTTCTGTATCTATCAACAGTTTATCGATTTGCTCTTGCACAAAAGTCTTATAGTCAGCAGTGGCCTTATCAAGCATTTTCTGCTTGTCTTCAGACAAGACTGTCACCTTTGATGAATCACTCGTATTGCTTGGCTTAGCTTGGTTAGTAGCACAAGCTGTCAATAGCAAGGCTGAAGATAAAAGGACAAAACCTAGTTTTTTCATTGTATACTCCTATCGGTTCAGGAAACCTGAATTAATTTTACGTTTCATTATAGCATGTTTTCACTCATTTTTCATTAAATTTTCAGAAAATTTAATGTTTAAACTATTAAAGTTCACTTACAAGATATAGACATTTATGTATAATGTTGATAAAATGTAAGTTAATAAATATCTTATGAAGGAGAAACTTGATTCTTATGAAAAAATTCATATCTCTAACTACTCTCTGCCTTGCAAGTTTGCTTTTAACGGCCTGCAAACCTCAGACTGAAAACACTTCCTCATCAAGTTCTGAAGCGACTGCTTCCAGTACTAGTTCAACTTCTTCTACATCTGAAGTGAAGAAAACAGATTACACCCTATACAATACTGTCCTTAAAGAATATGCCAAAGTATTAGATGGTTCCTCAGCTTCACCTAAAGAGCTCAATTCAAAAGCAAACTTAAAAAATGGTTATCCTAACGAATATTCTGGATTACAGTATAGCTTGTATGATTTAGACCAAGACGGTACGGACGAACTTTTGATTGCTCTAAAAACGTATTCTAACTATTACGATTTATTAGATATTCGAACTCTTAAAAATGGGGAAGTTATTCGACTGACCAATGCAGAAAACAATCTGGACTTTATTGGAGAGCGAGTACATTTTAATCCTTTAGAAAATGGCTATTTCCAATTATCTACCCGTGTATCTACTAATCAAATCCAAGTTAAACTATACAAGTTAAATCAGGATGGAACACGGTTAGAGTTAATTAGCGAATCAGATACAGAAGAGGGACTGGGGACAAAACCACCTTCCCTTGATATAAGATCTTTCTCTTGGAAGTCTGTCACAAGTCTCATAAATGGAGAAACTAGCCTTCCGTCAGAAAGCAAAGGGATGGATATTTCTGCAATTCAAAATGGGGATTTTTCTAGTGTCTCAGGAACTTGGAGGAATCGTTCAGGTATTGAATTTACTTTCGACAAAAATGGTTTAGTAAGTGATAAGTCCAAAATTTCAATTGAACATGCTAAAGAAATTGACCACTATCTTAAGGCAAATTCTGTTTCTAAAGATGGAGGTGCTGGTGCAGCTATTGCCTTTTTACCAGCAGGAATCCCTATAACTATGTCTGTCACCTCTTCTACAGATAATGGCTATACCGACTCATCTGATATCACACAAGACCGCTTATGGTCTGGACAACAACTTATCAATGGCGACACTGATGGATTTTTCTACAAGGTAGAATAGTGTTAGTACACCCTTAAACTAGCTCATAAAACATCTGGTAACATTTCATCAACACATATAGGATAAATATTCTTATGCTCTTAGAATATCTATCCTATCTTTTTATTCCATCTACATCCCTATCGATACTTGATGAATTCACTCTGAAAAAGATTAGACTTTTAAGTCTAAAATTGATAAAATAAAAAGGAAAATAATTGGAAAAGGAAACTATATATCACCATGATGAACATGCAAAACATGATGCGTCAAGCACAAAAACTTCAAAAACAAATGGAACAAAACCAAGCTGAACTTGCTGCTATGCAATTTGTTGGCAAATCTGCTCAAGACCTTGTTCAAGCGACCTTAACTGGAGATAAGAAAGTTGTCAGCATTGACTTCAATCCAGCTGTCGTTGACCCTGAAGACCTTGAAACTCTTTCAGATATGACTGTTCAAGCCATCAACTCTGCTCTTGAACAAATCGATGAAACTACCAAGAAAAAATTGAGTGCTTTCGCTGGAAAATTGCCATTCTAAGCATAAGAAAAAACGGCTCTATAATATTTGTAGTGGGTAAATCCCCTATGGATATTATGGAGCCTATTTTGTTGTAGAAAAAAAGTCCCATAAGATCTATAATGAAAAGCGACAAAACAACTCATTAGAAAGATTCATATG
>NZ_WIJO01000076.1:0-7351 GCF_009496205.1 Streptococcus mitis | reverse complement strand
TCATGGTACAGTTGATAATCGTGTATTGACTCTTATCTTTTTGATAAAAATTTGTGTAGATACTACGATAAAGGTTCTATTAAACGGAATTTTTAAGACAAGTAAAGTAATGAAAAGGAGGATATTTTCTCTTTTTGTACTAGATTTGATTGTCTATATATTTTTAGGTTATGTTTTAGTGATACAAAAAGACGAATATCTGTTTTCAATTCTACTAATTTTTTCTAATTTCTCACTTCCCTTTATCAGAGAAAAAGAGTATGAACTATTTAAAAATAAGAAATGAGATAGATATGGTTAAATCTTATTTCTCTTTAAAATCAAATCAGGTAGAGAAAGGATATCTTATCTAGGTAACAAAGTGCTTTAAACGCAGTCGACGATTACTTATTGGAGAACTATCCTAACCATGCAACGTTAAAGAGGAGAAATCTTATGAAACTCGTATCACCAAATAATTATGCTGCTATTGAGTAAGAAGAGATGAGGTGTCTTGATGGGAGATTATCTCTACATAAAGACGGGGAATGTTACAGTAAACGTAGCTACTGCTTATTTTATGGGGAATTAAATATGTTTAAACTAAGTGATAAAGTTAGACTAATGTTTGCTCTTTTAGGAGTAAGTTCCATATTGATTAGTATGTATCTTATACCTTTTATTAAAACTGAGAATAAATTTTGGGAAATACTTTTATTTATATTAGGTGTATTGCTAATTGGAATTGCGTTACTAAGTCATAAAAAAATTAAATTTTGGAAATAGCGTTAGTGAGAAGGACAGGATAATAGTATTATGATGGTTGTTTTAATTTTGATGGTTGTGGTATATCTGTATTATGTAATTACAGAGTATTTTCAGAATAGTTATATTGACTGTATACTATTTCTAACATTGCTGATTTCTCATTTGATATGGGATTACTATTTTTTGCCCATTGAAGTTTTAGTGGCATTAAGTGGAGTAAATTTGCTGTCAAGATTATTCAAAAAAATGAGAAGTCAATAGATTTGTTAGTGGATTATAAAGATGAAAGGTAAAATGGGGATATTTAAAATGAAACATTTTTTTGCAGGAATTGGTGAGATAAGATTTAGTAGTTATCTATTGTCTCTATGTGTAGGACTAGCCCCTCTTTTTCATATCTATGTAATAGGCTCTGAAATGAGTTTTGTGAAAATAGTATTATCTATTTTGGGAGTCATATTTGTAGGTATTTTAACTATTGCTCGAATTTATAGAAGATTTTTCTATAATTCACTAGAATAGTATGGATTAGTTAATCAATTGGAACTATTATTTTTGCTATAATTTACTACTTTTAAGTTTTTACATTAAACAGCTGGCTGAAGTGAAAGTTGTTTATCTTAGAAAGGAAAACCTCAAATTGTCCTACAAATTTCTACTTTTCGACCTCGACCACACTTTGCTTGATTTTGATGTTGCTGAGGATGTGGCTTTAACGCAACTTCTAAAAGAAGAAGGGGTTGCAGATATTCAGGTCTATAAAGACTATTATGTTCCTATGAACAAGGCTCTCTGGAAGGACTTGGAACAAAAGAAAATCAGTAAACAAGAGCTGGTTAACACGCGCTTTTCTCGTCTATTTGCTCACTTTGGACAGGAAAAAGACGGTTGTTTTCTAGCCCAGCGTTACCAATTTTACCTCTCCCAACAGGGACAAACGATTTCGGGCGCTCATGAATTCTTGGATAGCCTTATCGAGAGAGATTACGAGCTATATGCTGCGACAAATGGTATTACTGCCATTCAGACAGGGCGTTTGGCTCAATCTGGTCTAGCACCTTATTTCAATCAAGTCTTTATCTCTGAACAGCTGCAAACACAAAAGCCGGATGCTCTCTTTTATGAAAAAATTGGTCAACAGATTGCAAGTTTTAGCAAAGAAAAGACGCTGATGATTGGAGATTCCCTAACCGCCGACATTCAAGGTGGCAATAATGCGGGGATTGACACTATCTGGTACAATCCTCATCACCTCGAAAATCCCACACAAGCCCAGCCGACTTATGAAGTCTATTCTTATCAAGATTTGCTGGATTGCTTAGATAAACTGTAAAAAGTGGTTTCCATAGCCACTTTTTGCTATAATAGAGGCAGTAAAAACGAAGGAGTTGGCTATGGAACACTCGTCTTGGCATGCTTTGATTAAGGCGCAATTACCTGTGGGTTATTTCGGGAAAATCAATCAGTTTATGGAGCAGGTCTATGCTCAGGGTACTGTTTATCCGCCCAAGGAAAAGGTTTTTCAAGCTCTCTTGACAACACCGCTTGAAGAAGTTAAGGTGGTGATTCTAGGGCAAGATCCCTATCACGGGCCAGGTCAAGCGCAGGGCTTGAGTTTTTCTGTACCGGACTCTATCCCAGCTCCACCATCCTTGCAAAATATCTTGAAAGAATTGTCAGATGATATCGGGGTTAAGAAATCTCATGATTTGACAGCTTGGGCTGAGCAAGGAGTCTTGCTTCTTAATGCTTGTTTGACAGTTCCTGCTGGACAGGCCAATGGTCATGCTGGTCAGATATGGGAGCCTTTTACGGATGCTGTGATTCAGGTGGTCAATCATCTAGATAGACCAGTCGTTTTTGTACTCTGGGGAGCTTATGCACGTAAGAAGAAGGCCTTAGTTACCAATCCTCATCACTTGATTATCGAATCAGCCCATCCTAGTCCTTTGTCAGTTTATAGAGGATTTTGGGGTTCCAAGCCTTTTTCCAAGGCCAATGCATTCTTAAAAGAAACAGGACAAGAGCCAATCGATTGGCTTAGATAAGGAGAAAATATGCCTCAGTTAGCGACGATTTGCTACATTGATAACGGGAAAGAATTGCTCATGCTCCATCGTAATAAGAAGCCAAATGATGTTCATGAAGGGAAATGGATTGGTGTGGGTGGTAAGCTAGAGAGAGGAGAGACCCCTCAGGAATGCGCGGCGCGTGAAATCCTCGAAGAGACGGGACTGAAAGCCAAGCCAGTTCTAAAAGGTGTTATCACTTTTCCTGAATTTACGCCAGATTTAGACTGGTACACCTATGTTTTTAAGGTGACGGAGTTCGAGGGTGACTTGATTGACTGCAACGAGGGAACGCTAGAATGGGTTCCCTATGATGAGGTTTTGAGCAAGCCAACTTGGGAAGGTGACCATACCTTTGTTGAGTGGCTTTTAGAGGATAAACCCTTCTTTTCAGCCAAGTTTGTTTATGATGGGGATAAATTGTTGGATACCCAAGTCGATTTCTATGAATAAAGGAGAAAGCAGATGCTACTAATCAAAAATGGTCGTGTAATGGATCCCAAGTCTGGTTTGGATCAAGTGTGTGATGTCTTAGTTCAAGATGGGAAAATTGACAAAATTGCGCCTGAGATTAAAGAAGAAGGAGCAGAAATGATTGATGCTACAGGTCTTGTGGTTGCTCCTGGCTTGGTCGATATTCATGTTCATTTCCGTGAACCTGGTCAGACCCACAAGGAAGATATTCATACTGGTGCCCTAGCGGCCGCTGCAGGTGGTTTTACAACGGTTGTCATGATGGCTAATACTAGTCCAACCATCTCGGATGTAGAGACTTTGCAAGAAGTTCTCCAGTCAGCTGCCAAAGAGAAGATTAATGTTAAGACGGTTGCGACCATTACTAAGAACTTTAATGGCCAAGACTTGACTGACTTTAAGGCACTTTTAGAAGCTGGTGCGGTTGGTTTCTCAGACGACGGTATCCCACTTGAAAGTAGTAAAGTTGTCAAGGAAGCCATGGAGAAAGCTAAAAAGCTTAATACCTTTATTAGTCTTCATGAGGAAGATCCAGGTTTGAACGGTGTTCTTGGCTTTAATGAAAATATCGCTAAAGAACATTTCCATATCTGCGGTGCGACTGGGGTGGCTGAGTACGCTATGATGGCGCGTGATGTCATGATTGCCTATGCAACTAAGGCTCATGTCCATATTCAGCATTTGTCTAAGGAAGAAAGTGTCAAAGTAGTTGAGTTTGCTCAAGGGCTAGGTGCGCAAGTAACAGCAGAAGTAGCGCCGCAGCATTTTTCTAAGACAGAAGCACTTCTTTTGACTCAAGGTAGCAATGCTAAGATGAATCCGCCGCTTCGTTTGGAATCAGACCGTCGTGCTGTTATCGAAGGTCTTAAATCAAGCGTCATCACAGTTATCGCGACTGACCACGCGCCTCATCATGCAGATGAGAAAAACGTTGAGGATATTACCAAAGCGCCATCTGGTATGACTGGTTTGGAAACATCTCTTTCTCTCGGTTTAACTTATTTGGTGGAAGCTGGGGAGCTGAGCTTGATGGAATTACTTGAAAAAATGACATACAACCCATCCAAGCTTTACAACTTTGAAGCAGGTTACTTGGCTGAGAATGGTCCAGCGGACATCACTATTTTTGATGCTAAGGCTGACCGCCTTGTGGACTCCCATTTTGCTTCGAAAGCAGCTAATTCACCATTCATCGGTGAAACCTTAAAAGGGCAGGTTAAATACACCATCTGTAAGGGACAAATCGTCTATCAAAACTAGGTGGGAGTCTGCTCTGTAAACAAAAAGAATAGAGAGCTTATATGTACCAAACCCATCATTTTAAAGACAAGTTTATCTTATTTTTAAAGATATTTTTCCCTATCCTTATTTATCAATTTGCCAATTATTCTGCATCCTTTGTTGATACGACTATGACTGGCCAATACAATACCATGGACTTGGCTGGTGTATCTATGGCAACCAGTATCTGGAATCCTTTCTTTACCTTTCTAACAGGGATTGTTTCAGCCCTGGTGCCTATCATTGGTCACCATCTTGGTCGAGGCAAAAAGGAAGAGGTTTCGTCTGATTTTTACCAATTCATCTATCTGGCCTTGGGTCTATCTGTGATCTTGCTGGGGATGGTGCTTTTCTTGGCACCACCAATCTTGAATCATATTGGACTAGAAGCACCAGTGGCGGCCGTAGCGGTTCGCTATCTCTGGTTTTTATCTATCGGAATTATCCCCTTATTGCTTTTTAGTGTCATTCGCTCCTTGCTGGATTCGCTGGGCTTGACCAAACTGTCCATGTATCTCATGCTTTTGTTGCTTCCTCTCAATAGCGGATTTAACTATCTCTTGATTTACGGTGCCTTTGGTGTTCCAGAACTGGGAGGTGCTGGTGCTGGTTTAGGTACTTCCTTGGCCTACTGGGTCTTGTTGGGAATTTCTGTTCTGGTTTTATTTAAACAGGAGAAGCTCAAAGCCTTACACCTTGAGAAACGCATTCCGCTTAATATGGATAAAATCAAGGAAGGAGTTCGCTTAGGTCTTCCTATTGGGGGAACTGTCTTTGCGGAAGTGGCTATCTTTTCCGTGGTTGGTTTAATTATGGCTAAGTTCTCTTCTTTGATAATAGCTAGTCACCAGTCAGCTATGAATTTTTCAACTCTTATGTACGCCTTTCCTATGAGTATCTCATCGGCTATGGCTATTGTCGTTTCCTATGAAGTGGGTGCCAAGCGATTTGATGATGCTAAAACCTATATTTGTCTAGGAAGATGGACAGCCCTCATTTTTGCAGGATTCACCTTATCCTTTCTTTACATTTTTAGGGGAAATGTGGCTAATCTTTATGGGAACGACTCAGAATTTATCGATTTGACAGCTCGCTTTTTGACTTATAGTCTTTTCTTCCAGTTAGCAGATACCTTTGCGGCACCGCTACAGGGAATTTTGCGAGGCTATAAGGATACAGTTATTCCTTTTTACCTTGGTTTGGTTGGTTATTGGGGCGTAGCAATCCCAGTTGCTATGCTATTTGATACCCTAACAGATTTTGGAGCTTATTCTTACTGGATTGGCTTGATTATTAGTTTGATTGTGAGTGGAGCGCTCTACCGTTGGCGTTTAACTGTGATTATGAAGAGATTTGAATCCAGAAAAGCTTGATTTTTAGAATTCCTGCAAGCAAAAATATCCTTCCTTATCTGCATTATTTTTGCTATAGTTAAATTAGTAGTAGGCAAATGAGAATTTCAAAAATATAGAAACAATTGATATTCCACGCTACTTTACTGGTATCAGATATAAAGAAAAAGAAGTTGCTTATTTTTAGCAGCTTCTTTTCTTAATAATTATTTTACATAATTTAATTTATGTATTTTATAAACTATCTAGAGCATTCTTTTGTTCATCGTTGACGATATGGGTATAGAGGTCAGTGACTTGTGTACTGGCATGTCCTAGCTGGTGGCTAACCAAAACTTGCGATTTGGTTGCATCATAGAGTCTAGTTGCTAGGGTATGGCGTAGTTTGTGGGGAGTTACACGCACTTTGAAGTCCTCAGAGTATTTAGCAACCATCTTTTCAACACTAGAAGCATCGATACGATTGGGAACACCTCGATAGAGAGTTAGAAAGAGTGCCATGTCCGTCTTTTCAGTCTTATAGCGTTGATTTCGAATGGCTAGATAATTCTCTAGGTAAGGCTTAGCAAAGGCAGCGACATTGACCGAGTCACGTTTACCACCTTTTCGAGTGACATCAATGACCATCATTTTTAAATTGAGATCTCTTAGATCCAGATTAACAGCTTCAGATAGGCGGACACCAGACGCCAAGAGAAGGGCAATAATGGCTAAATCACGTTCTTTATTTTTATTGAATGACGAGAGAGCACGATTTGAGAGCTGTTGTGGGTACTCCTTATCGATATAGGTTAGAAAACCTTCTGTTTCATCACCTAAAAAGAGTTTTTGCTTGATGTTTTCAGCTCTGGCAGCAAGTGTTTCTTTCTTTTTTTTTGTTGAAACTTTCTTCATTACATTACGATAGAAATAAGGTTCCCCCTGATCGTTTTCAACCTCCTCGGTCAGATATTTGTAAAGACTAGAAAGTGCTGACAAAGTCCGATTGATGGTTGTCTGAGAAACTCCTTGCTTGGTTGTATTAGCATTCAGCAAAGGACGTTCACGTAGGTAAAGGATAAAGGATTCCATGTCTTTCTTAGACATATTTTCCAAGACAGATAAAGAAATATCAGATATTTTATCGGCATTTGAGATACCAGACTCTAAAACCCAGCTGAAAAATCGATCATATTCCTTGAGGTATTCGTACAAGGTTGTAAAACTGTAAGGAACAGCAAGCTTAGATTGGTAGTATTCAAGAACATACCAGGGCATGATTTGTTTTAGTTTGTCGATTCGTTCCAGTAAAATCTCACGTTTCATGTATTTCTCCATAAATAAGTCTACTAGTAGTATAGCATAGACTTATTTATTTTTCAAGAAAATTATAGTTTTTCGGAAAGATATTATAGAGCTTTTTAAAAAAGACTTAGACCTGTGTAAAAC
>NZ_WIJO01000075.1:0-7412 GCF_009496205.1 Streptococcus mitis | reverse complement strand
TATCATTGCGGTCTGAAAGGGTAAGGTGTTTCTTTTTTGTCATAGTAGACCTCATTTCTAACTCAAACGTCTCACACTTAATTCCACCATAAAAATCCGTTTTAGACTAATTTCCACTTTGACCAGTCAAGTGGAAGTTACTTTGAGAAGTTACCAAAACAATCAAAAATATTATTTTATATCTTAAAGTATTGAAAATTCCTATATTATTTTATAAAATAAGGATAAAAGACTATTAAAAGTGATGCGCTCACATAAAAATGAAAACGATTACTAAAAGGAGAGTTTTTATGGGAAAAGGCCATTGGAATCGGGAAAGAGTTTATAGCATTCGTAAGTTTGCTGTGGGAGCTTGCTCAGTAATGATTGGGACTTGTGCAGTTCTATTAGGAGGAAATATAGCTGGAGAATCTGTAGTTTATGCGGATGAAACACCTATTACTCATACTGCTGAGAAACCTAAAGAGGAAGAACCGATAGTAGAATAAAAGGTTGATCAATCTTTGGAAACTAAAAATGTAGTCGAAAGGGCAGAACACAGCGAAACTAGCTTAACTGGATCTATTGTATCTGAGAAGAAAGAAGATGAAGCTGTAACTCCAAAAGAGGAAAAAGTGTCTGCTAAACCTGAAGAAAAAGCGCCAAAGGTAGAATCACAAGCTTCAAGTCAAGAAAAACCGGTCAAGGAAGATGATAAAAGTGAATTTTAATCAAAATTGGCACTTTAAACTCAATGTAAATTCTAAGGAGGCCATTAAACCGAATGCAGACGTATCTACGTGGAAAAAATTAGATTTACTGCATGACTGGAGTATCTTTAATGATTTCGATCATGAATCTCCTGCCCAAAACAAAGGTGGACAGCTTAACGGTGGTGAAGCTTGGTATCGCAAGACTTTCAAACTTGATGAAAAAGACCTCAAGAAAAATGTTCGCCTTACTTTTGATGGCGTCTACATGGATTCTCAAGTTTATGTCAATGGTCAGTTAGTGGGGCATTACCCAAATGGTTATAATCAATTTTCATATGATATCACTAAATATTTGAATAAAGATAGACGTGAGAATGTAATTGATGTTCATGCAGTCAATAAACAGCCAAGTAGTCGTTGGTATTCAGGAAGTGGTATCTATCGTGATGTAACTTTACAAGTGACAGATAAGGTTCATGTTGAGAAAAATGGGACAACCATTTTAATACCAAAACTTGAAGAACAACAACATGGCAAGGTTGAAACTCATGTAACCAGCAAAATCGTCAATACGGACGACAAAGACCACGAACTTGTTGCCGAATATCAAATTGTTGAACGTGGTGGGCAGCATGTAACAGGCTTAGTTCGTACATCTAGTCGTACTTTGAAAGCTCATGAAACGACACAACTTGATGCTATTTTAGAAGTTGAAAAACCAAAGCTCTGGACAGTCCTAAGTGATAAACCTGCTTTGTACGAATTGGTTACTCGTGTATATCGTGACGGTCAGTTTGTGGATGCTAAGAAAGATCTGTTTGGTTATCGTTACTATAACTGGACACCAAATGAAGGTTTCTTTTTGAATGGTGAACGTATTAAATTCCATGGTGTTTCTTTACACCACGATTACGGAGCACTTGGAGCGGAAGAAAACTATAAAGCTGAGTACCGTCGTCTTAAACAGATGAAAGAAATGGGTGTCAATTCCATTCGTACAACGCATAACCCTGCCAGTGAGCAAACCTTGCAAATAGCTGCTGAACTTGGTTTGCTTGTTCAAGAAGAAGCCTTTGATACTTGGTATGGAGGCAAGAAACCATATGACTACGGACGTTTCTTTGAAAAAGATGCTACTCATCCAGAAGCTAAAAAAGATGAAAAATGGTCTGATTTTGACTTACGTACCATGGTTGAAAGAGGCAAAAACAATCCAGCTATCTTCATGTGGTCAATCGGTAATGAAATCGGTGAAGCTAATGGTGATGCTCATTCACTAGCTACAGTAAAGCGTTTGGTCAAGGTTATTAAAGACGTTGATAAGACACGCTACGTTACTATGGGAGCAGATAAGTTCCGTTTCGGTAATGGTAGTGGTGGACATGAGAAAATTGCCGAAGAATTAGATGCTGTTGGTTTTAACTACTCTGAAGATAACTATAAAGCTCTTCGAGCTAAGCATCCAAAATGGTTGATTTATGGTTCTGAAATCTCTTCAGCAACTCGTACTCGTGGTAGTGATTATCGTCCTGAACGTGAATTGAAACATAGTAATGGACCTGAACGTAATTGCGAACAGTCAGACTACGGTAATGACAGAGTCGGCTGGGGTAAAACAGCCACAGATTCATGGACTTTTGACCGAGACAATGCTGGCTATGCTGGTCAATTTATCTGGACTGGGACAGACTATATTGGGGAGCCAACACCTTGGCATAACCAAAACCACACGCCAGTTAAGAGTTCATACTTTGGTATTGTAGATACTGCAGGTATTCCAAAATATGACTTCTATCTCTACCAAAGTCAATGGGTTTCAGTTAAAAAGAAACCAATGGTCCATCTTCTTCCTCACTGGAACTGGGAAAATGAAGAGTTAGCATCAAAAGTAGCTGATTCAGAAGGCAAGATTCCAGTTCGTGCTTATTCGAATGCTTCTAGTGTAGAATTGTTTTTAAATGGCCAGTCTCTAGGAGAGAAGAAATTTAACAAAAAGTAAACTAGCGATGGAAGAACATACCAAGAGGAAGCTAATGCTAAAGAGCTTTATCTCGAGTGGAAGGTTGCTTATAAACTAGGAACTCTAGAAGCAGTGGCTCGCGATGATGCTAGTAAAGAGATTGCAAGAGATAAAATTACTACTGCGGGGCAACCAGCAGGTGTACGCCTCATCAAGGAAGAAAATGCAATCGCAGCAGATGGCAAAGATTTGACTTACATCTACTACGAAATTGTAGACAGTGAAGGCAATGTTGTTCCAACTGCTAACAATCTCGTTCGCTTCCAATTGCATGGGTAAGGACAGCTAGTCGGTGTCGATAATGGGGAACAAGCTAGCCGTGAACGTTACAAAGCGCAGCCAGATGGTTCTTGGGTTCGTAAAGCCTTTAATGGTAAGGGTGTTGCAATTGTCAAGTCAACTGAGCAAGCAGGTAAATTCACGCTTACTGCTCATTCTGATCTCTTGAAGTCTGCGCAAGTAACTGTCTTTACTGGTAAACAAGAAGATAAAGAAAAAACAGTTTTAGGAACAGAAACACCAAAAGTACGCACAGTTATTTCTCAAATTCCAAAAATGCCGAAAACAGTAGGTTTTGTATACAGCGATGGTAGTCGTGAAAAACTTCCAGTAACTTGGTCTCAAGTCGATGTTAGTCAAGCAGGAGTTGTGACTGTTAAAGGTACAGCAAATGGACGTGAGGTAGAGGCTCGTGTCGAGGTTCTAGCAATTGCGAAAGAATTACCAACAGTTAAACGTGTTGCTTCAGGATCAGACTTGAACACTGTAGATAAATATGTGTCAATACTTGTAACCGATGGAAGTGTACAAGAGTACGAAGTAGATAGCTGGGAGGTTGCGGAAGCAGATAAAGCCAAACTTTCAGTAGCTGGATCACGTATTCAAATGACTGGTCAGTTAGCTGGAGAAACTATTCATGCAACTCTTGTGGTAGAAGAAGGAAATGCTGCAGCACCTGTAGTGCCAACTGTTACTGTTGGAGGTGAAGCAGTAACAGGTCTTACTAGTCAACAACCAATGCAATACCGCACTCTTGCTTATGGTGCCCAATTGCCAGAAGTCACAGCAAATGCTGAAAATGCTGATGTTACAGTTCTTCAAGCAAGCGCAGCAAATGACATGCGTGCAAGCATCTTTGTTCAATCTAAAGATGGTGGCCCTCTTCAAACCTATGCAATTCAATTCCTAGAAGAAGCACCAAAAATTGCTCACTTGAGCTTGCAAGTGGAACAAGCTGAC
The DNA here is from genome assembly GCF_009496205.1 of Streptococcus mitis. Taxonomy (GTDB): domain Bacteria; phylum Bacillota; class Bacilli; order Lactobacillales; family Streptococcaceae; genus Streptococcus; species Streptococcus mitis_BN. The sequence continues at coordinate 3,461 of NZ_WIJO01000075.1, read as the reverse complement.
GGTCTCAAAGAAGACCAAACAGTCAACTTGTCGATTCGAGCTCACTATCAAGATGGAACGCAAGCTGTATTACCAGCTGATAAGGTGACCTTCTCTACAAGCGGTGAAGGGGAAGTTGTAGTCCGAAAAGGAATGCTTGAGTTGCATAAACCAGGAGCACTCACTCTGAAAGCTGAATATGAGGGTGCTACAGGTCAAATCAATCTCACTATACAAGCAAATATTGAGAAGAAGATTGCGCAATCCATCCGTCCTGTAAATGTAGTGACAGATTTACACCAAGAACCTACTCTTCCGTCAACAGTAACTGTTGAGTATGACAAAGGTTTCCCTAAAACTCATAAAGTCACTTGGCAAGCTATTCCGAAAGAAAAACTAGACTCCTATCAAACCTTTGAAGTGCTAGGTAAAGTTGAAGGCATTGACCTTGAAGCGCGTGCTAAAGTATCTGTAGAAGGCATCGTTTCAGTTGAAGAAGTTAGTGCGACAACTCCAGTCGCAGAAGCACCACAATTACCAGAAAGCGTTCGTACATATGATTCAAATGGTCACGTTTCATCAGCTAAGGTTGCATGGGATGCGATTCGTCCAGAGCAATACGCTCAGGAAGGTGTCTTTACAGTTAATGGTCGCTTAGAAGGTACTCAATTAACAACTAAACTTCATGTTCGAGTATCTGCTCAAACTGAGCAAGGTGCAAACATTTCTGACCAATGGACCGGTTCAGAATTGCCACTTGCCTTTGCTTCAGACTCAAATCCAACCGACCCTGTTTCAAATGTCAACGATAAGTTGATTTCCTTTAATGACCGACCAGCCAATCGTTGGACAAACTGGAATCGTAGTAATCCAGAAGCTTCAGTCGGTGTTCTGTTTGGAGATTCAGGTATCTTGAGCAAACGCTCCGTTCATAATCTAAGTGTCGGATTCCACGAAGACCATGGAGTTGGTGCACCGAAGTCTTATGTGATTGAGTATTATGTTGGTAATACTGCTCCAACAGCTCCTAAGAATCCTAGCTTTGTAGGCAATGAGGACCATGTCTTTAATGATTCTGCCAACTGGAAACCAGTGACTAATCTAAAAGCCCCTGCTCAACTCAAGGCTGGAGAAATGAACCACTTTAACTTTGATAAAGTTGAAACCTATGCTGTTCGTATTCGCATGGTCAAAGCAGATAACAAGCGTGGAACGTCTATCACAGAAGTACAAATCTTTGCGAAACAAGTTACGGCAGCCAAGCAAGGACAAACAAGAATCCAAGTTGACGGCAAAGACTTAGCAAACTTCAACCCTGATTTGACAGACTACTACCTTGAGTCTGTAGATGGAAAAGTTCCGGCAGTCACAGCAAGTGTTAGCAACAATGGTCTCGCTACCGTCGTTCCAAGCGTTCGTGAAGGTGAGCCAGTTCGTGTCATCGCGAAAGCTGAAAATGGCGACATCTTAGGAGAATACCGTCTGCACTTCACTAAGGATAAGAACTTACTTTCTCATAAACCAGTTGCTGCGGTTAAACAAGCTCGCTTGGTACAAGTAGGTCAAGCACTTGAATTGCCGACTAAGGTTCCAGTTTACTTCACAGGTAAAGACGGCTACTAAACAAAAGACCTGACAGTTGAATGGGAAGAAGTTCCAGCGGAAAATCTGACAAAAGCAGGTCAATTTACTGTTCGAGGTCGTGTCCTTGGTAGTGACCTTGTTGCTGAGTTCACTGTACGAGTGACAGACAAACTTGGTGAGGTTCTTTCAGATAACCCTAACTATGATGAAAATGGTAATCAGGCCTTTGCTTCAGCAACCAACGATATTGATAAAAACTCTCATGACCGCGTTGACTATCTCAATGACGGAGATCATTCAGAAAATCGTCGTTGGACAAACTGGTCTGCAAGACCGTCTACCAATCCAGAAGTATCAGCAGGCGTCATCTTCCGTGAAAACGGTAAGATTGTCGAACGGACTGTTGCGCAAGCTAAACTTCACTTCTTTGCAGATAGTGGTACAGATGCACCATCTAAACTTGTTTTGGAACGCTATGTCGGCCCAGACTTTGAAGTGCCGACCTATTATTCAAACTACCAAGCCTACGAATCTGGACATCCATTTAACAATCCAGAAAATTGGGAAGCTGTTCCTTATCGTGCGTATAAAGATATTGCAGCTGGTGATGAAATCAACGTAACATTCAAAGCTGTCAAAGCCAAAGCTATGAGATGGCGTATGGAGCGTAAAGCAGATAAGAGCGGTGTTGCGATGATTGAGATGACCTTCCTTGCACCAAGCGAATTGCCTCAAGAAAGTACTCAATCGAAGATTCTTGTAGATGGAAAAGAACTTCCTGATTTCGCTGAAAATCGTCAAGATTATCAAATTACCTATAAAGGTCAACGTCCAAAAGTCTCAGTTGAAGAAAACAATCAAGTAGCTTCAACTGTGGTGAATAGTGGTGATGATAGTCTTCCAGTACTTGTTCGTCTCGTTTCAGAAAGTGGAAAACAAGTTAAGGAATACCGTATCCAGTTGACCAAGGAAAAACCAGTTTCTGAGAAAACAGTTGCTGCAGTACAAGAAGAACTTCCGAAACTTGAATTGGTTGAAAAAGATTTAGCCTACAAGACAGTTGAGAAAAAAGATTCAACACTGTTTCTTGGTGAAACTCGTGTAGAACAAGAAGGAAAAGTTGGTAAGGAACGTATCTTTACAGGCATTAATCCTGATGGAAGTAAGTAAGAAAAACTCCATGAGGTGGTAGAGGCACCAACAGACCGCATTGTCTTGGTTGGAACCAAACTAGGAACTTTTCCTCCAGAAGACGAAGTTAAAAATCTTGTTCTGAATCGCCCAGAACTTGTAGTCGAAGAAGAAACCATTGACTTCAAGGTTCAGGAACAAAAGAATGACAAACTTCCAGCAGGTCAAACTCGTGTTCTCCAAGAAGGAAGACAAGGCGTTCGTGTTCACTTGATTGAGGTTGAAAATGGTAAGCGAACTGAAAAGGATAGCTATGATAAAGTTTTGGTTCAGAATCGCATCGTAGAAGTCGGCACAGCTGGTGAAACAACTATACCAGTAGCTCAAGAAGCTACAAAACCACAAGTGTCAGAAAAAGCAGATACAAAACAAATCGCTTTAAGTGAAGCCAGTCAAGCTAATAAAGTGCAGTTGCCAAATACAGGAAGTGCGGTAAGCCAAGCAGCAGTAGCAGCAGGTTTAGCTCTTCTAAGTTTGAGTGCAGGATTAGTAGCTACTAAAGGTAAAAAGAAGACTAGAAATTTTGATACCTTCTTTATCATTAAAGACCAGAGAGAAACTCTTGTCCTAGATAGAAGATAAAGAGTCTGGGACAAAAGTCTAACCTTAGATATAAAAAGCGAACAAAACGAGTTATCTGACACTCAGAATTCTGTCTTGTTCGCTTTTTTGTCTAATCAATCGATTTTAAAATTTATAATAAAGAA
>NZ_WIJO01000074.1:0-7510 GCF_009496205.1 Streptococcus mitis | reverse complement strand
GGATTTCGAAACTTTGAAAACTTCAAAAAACGGATTTTTATTGCTCTGAACATCAAAAAAGAAAGGACGAAATGTGTCCTTTCTCGATCTTAACTTTTCTTCAACCCACTACAGTTGACACAGAGCCGAATTTTCCAATGATTTGACCGGAAATGTGTGCATAGAAAAAACGCCAGCTCATGTGAGAATGACGTTTTTCAGAGGCTTATACTCAATGAAAATCAAAGAGCAAACTAGGAAGCTAGCCACAGGCTGTACTTGAGTACGGCAAGGCGACGCTGACGTGGTTTGAATTTGATTTTCGAAGAGTATTATTTTGCCAATCCTTCAGCAATCTTATCAAGGTTGTATTTCATCATGTTGTAGTAGCTGTCGCCTTCTTTACCTTGTTCTGCGATAGAGTCAGTAAAGATTTGTGCGTAGATTGGGATGTTTGTGTCTTGAGAAACAGTCTTCATTGGACGGTCATCCACACTTGATTCTACAAAGAGTGAAGGAGTTTTTGTTTGGCGAAGTTTTTCAACCAAGGTCTTGATTTGGTCAGGAGTTCCTTCTTCTTCAGTATTGATTTCCCAAATATAGGCACTTGGGACACCGTAGGCTTTAGAGAAGTATTTGAAGCATCCTTCGCTGGTTACAATGAGTTTTTTCTCAGCAGGGATGTTGTTAAATTTCTCCTTAGCTTCCTTGTCAAGTTTGTCTAGCTTATCAGTATATTCTTTGAGATTTTTTTCGTAGAATTCCTTGTTGCTAGGGTCTTTAGCGCTTAATTGTTTTGCGATATTTTTAGCAAAGATCATACCGTTTTCAAGGTTAAGCCAAGCGTGTGGGTCTTCTTTGCCTTTTTCGTTTTGACCTTCAAGGTAGATAACATCAACGCCTTCGCTGACTGCAAAGTAGTCTTTGTTTTCAGTTTTCTTGGCATTTTCTACCAATTTTGTAAACCAAGCATTGCCACCTGTTTCAAGGTTGATACCGTTATAGAAAATCAAATCAGCTTGAGAAGTTTTCTTAACGTCTTCAGGAAGTGGTTCGTATTCGTGTGGGTCTTGACCAACAGGAACGATACTGTGAAGATCAATCTTGTCACCAGCAATATTTTTAGTAATATCAGCGATGATTGAGTTTGTAGCAACAACTTTTAGTTTTTGACCAGAAGCTGCATCTTTTTTTCCACTAGTACATGCTACAAGAGCGATGACGGAAAGAAAGAGAACGAGTAATGTACCTAATTTTTTCATTAGATCCTCCAATTTATTGGGGTTTTGCCCCTTATTTTAACAAATGTTTATTTTTCAGTTTCAAATATCGTTGTTTTGGAGCGATAAAGAAGCTAATGAGAAAGAAACTAGCAGCTGTGAGCACGATACTAGAACCTGCCGCAACGTTAAAGCTATAGCCGATAAAGAGCCCCAAAACTGAAGCTATCGCTCCAAAGGTTGAGGAAAGGAAAATCATGCTTTTCAGGCTATTAGCATACAGATAAGCAGTTGCAGCTGGGGTAATCAGCATGGCTACAATCAGGATAGTTCCGACACTTTGCATGGCTGTCACAGACACGAGAGTCAAGAGTACCATGAGAAGGTAGTGATAGAAATTGACAGGCATTCCCATGGCTTTGGCCAAGAGTTCATCAAAGGAAGTTATCAAGAGTTGCTTGAAGAAAATCCAGATTAACAAGAGAATGGCTGCTCCTACACCCATAGTAATAAACATATCCGTATCTTGGACGGCCAGGATATTTCCGAAAAGAATATGGAAAAGGTCAGTTGAACTTTTAGCGACACTAATCAAGATGATACCGAGGGCTAAGAAAGAAGAAAAGGTAATGCCGATGGCGGTATCGCTTTTGATAATCGAGTTCCCCTTGATGTAGGTAATGATGATAGCAGCTAGCAATCCAAAGACAATGGCTCCGATAAAGAAGTCAAGGCCCAAGATGAAGGAGAGGGCTACACCTGGTAAGACAGCATGTGAAATGGCATCTCCCATGAGTGACATCCCGCGTAGGATGATGAAACATCCTACAGCTCCAGCTACGACCCCGACGACAATGGCTGTTATCAAGGCATTTTGTAAGAAATGGAATTTTTGCAATCCATCGATAAATTCTGCAATCATAGGTCACCTCCATTGAAAAAGAGTCGATTACCGTAAGCTTCTTTGAGATTGGCTTCGGTAAAGGTTTCTTTGGTTGGACCAAAGGCAATCACTTCTCGATTGACAAGCAAGACTTGATCGAAGTAGTGGGCAACCTTGCTGAGGTCGTGGTGGACGATGAGAACCGTCTTCCCAGCTTTTTTCAGATCTCTCAGCGTATTCATGATGATTTCCTCACTAACAGAGTCAATCCCAACAAAGGGTTCATCCAAGAGGATATAGTCGGCTTCCTGAACCAAACATCTGGCAATCAAGACCCGCTGGAATTGACCTCCAGACAGTTGACTGATTTGCCGTTCTGCGTAGTCAGCTAGCCCGACGATTTCAAGGGCTTCTTGCACTTTCTTCCAATGTTTAGCGTTTAAACTTCGAAAGAGAGGGATAGAGGGAAAGAGTCCTAGAGAGACACATTCCTTGACCTTGATGGGAAAGTTGTAGTCGATATTGATTTTTTGTTCGACATAGGCGATTCGGTGTAAGGATTTTTTAACTTCCTTGTCATCGAGAAATGCCTGACCTTGATGTGGGATAATTCCCAGCATCCCTTTTAATAGTGTTGATTTCCCAGCACCGTTTGGACCAATGATACCGGTAATTGTTGGTCCTTGGAGCACTAGTGAAATATCCTTAAGTGCCAACGTTTCTTTGTAGGAGACACTGAGGTTTTCGATACGTATCATAATCTTGTATTCCTCCTGTCTCTTAATATACATTAAAAAAAAAATTAAGTCAAGTTAATTTTTGAAAAAATTAAAATAATAACTGAAAAATGATGGAAAAGGAAAGTTCATTTTTAATTGCATTCCCCAGCAATTTTTGTTAAGCTAAAAACAAGTACAAATGAAAGCGAGAACAAGATGACACGTTATCAAGATGATTTTTATGATGCAATCAATGGAGAATGGCAGAAGATAGCTGACATCCCAGCAGATAAGTCTCAAACAGGAGGTTTTGTTGATTTAGACCAGGAAATTGAAGACTTGATGCTTGCGACAACAGACAAGTGGTTGGCAGGTGAAGAGGTGCCTGAGGATGCTATCTTGGTAAACTTTGTCAAATACCACCGCCTAGTTCGTGATTTTGACAAGAGAGAAGCTGACGGTATCACACCTGTCTTACCACTCCTTAAAGAATTCCAAGAATTAGAGACTTTTGCGGATTTTACAGCTAGACTAGCAGAGTTTGAACTTGCTGGAAAACCAAACTTCCTTCCTTTTGGTGTATCGCCAGACTTTATGGATGCCAGAATCAACGTTTTATGGGCTAGCGCTCCAAGCACGATTCTGCCAGATACGACTTACTATGCTGAAGACCATCCTCAACGCGAAGAGCTCTTGACTCTTTGGAAAGAAACTAGCGCAAATCTTCTCAAGGCTTATGATTTCTCTGATGAAGAAATTGAAGACTTGCTGGAGAAAAGACTAGAATTGGACCGTCGCGTGGCGGCAGTAGTGCTCTCTAATGAAGAAAGTTCAGAGTATGCTAAACTCTACCATCCATATGCTTACGAAGATTTCAAGAAATTTGCGCCTGCCCTACCTTTGGATGACTTCTTCCAAGCCGTTCTTGGACAAGTGCCAGACAAGGTTATCGTAGACGAGGAACGTTTCTGGCAAGCAGCAGAGCAATTCTACAGTGAAGAAGCCTGGCCTCTCCTCAAGGCAACCTTGATTTTGAGTGTTATCAATCTTTCTACCAGTTATTTAACGGAAGAAATACGTGTCTTGTCAGGTGCCTACAGTCGTGCACTTTCTGGAGTTCCAGAAGCCAAAGACAAGGTTAAGGCAGCCTACCAGTTAGCACAAGGTCCATTCAAACAAGCCTTAGGTCTCTGGTATGCCCATGAAAAATTCTCTCCAGAAGCCAAGGCAGATGTGGAGAAAAAAGTGGCAACCATGATTGACGTCTATAAGGAACGCTTGGCTAAAAATGACTGGCTGACTCCAGAAACTCGTGATAAGGCTATTGTCAAACTTAATGTCATCAAGCCTTATATTGGTTACCCAGAAGAATTGCCAGAACGCTATAAGGACAAGGTGGTCGATGAAAATGCTAGTCTTTTTGACAATGCTCTAGCTTTTGCGCGTGTGGAAATCAAGCACAGTTGGAGCAAGTGGAACCAGCCTGTAGATTACAAGGAGTGGGGCATGCCTGCTCATATGGTCAATGCCTACTACAATCCACAGAAGAACCTGATTGTCTTCCCAGCAGCTATTTTACAGGCGCCTTTCTATGACTTGCATCAGTCATCTTCTGCTAACTACGGGGGTATTGGGGCAGTTATTGCTCATGAAATTTCCCACGCCTTTGATACCAACGGAGCTTCCTTTGATGAAAATGGTAGCCTCAAGGATTGGTGGACAGAGAGTGACTATGCTGCCTTCAAGGAGAAAACACAAAAAGTTATTGACCAATTTGATGGACAAGATTCTTATGGAGCAACCATCAACGGTAAATTGACTGTATCAGAAAACGTGGCTGACTTGGGAGGAATCGCTGCAGCGCTTGAAGCAGCTAAGAGAGAAGCAGACTTCTCAGCAGAAGAATTCTTCTACAATTTCGGTCGCATCTGGCGCATGAAAGGTCGTCCAGAATTTATGAAACTTTTGGCTAGCGTTGATGTGCACGCGCCAGCCAAACTCCGTGTCAATGTACAAGTACCAAACTTCGATGATTTCTTTACAACCTATGATGTCAAAGAAGGTGACGGCATGTGGCGTTCGCCAGAGGAGCGCGTGATTATTTGGTAATGAATTGAATCTAATACTAAAATCCGTAAATCTGCAAAGGATGGGTTAAAGAGGTTAATATGAAGAAATTTTTAATGATATTTTCAGCTATTCTTACTGTTTTTGTTTTAGCATCTTGTGGTGAAAACAAAAAAGATGAAAAAATAGAACCTTCGGCAACACAATCATCTTCTACCAAAGAGGAACAGAAGGAAACCTCTACGAAGTCAGAGAGTCAAACTAGTACAAGTTCTTCAATGGCAACGCCGTCAACAACAATGGAAAAGAAAAGTGAAGCAGGAAAAGATTTGTACGAGGAAGTAATAGGGCGGTACAATCATTATACAGACCTTTTAAAGCAAGGTAATAGAGAAGATTTGTACGAGGAAAATAAACAACACAAGATTGCTTCAGATGAATATGGTTTGATTTTCTCTCGAATGGATTATAAAAATGCACCAGATTGGAAATATGTTATTGCTGATTTGAATAAGGATGGTCAAGACGAGTTACTTATTGGGGATGAAAAATTTGTTTCAGCTATTTATTATTTAGAGAATAAACAACCCAAGTTGCTTCATACAGCTTATGTAGCTTCTGCAGGTGGTTTTCGTTCAAGTTTAGTTATCTATGAAAATGGTCAAGTCAGATATGCAGACTGGCAGTCAACACGACCAGAAATGAACTTAAGTCTATATGCTTTTGATAAAGACGGAGTCCAGAAGATTAAAGAAGAAATCTTTCAAATTGGTAGTGATCAAAAGCCAGAGCAAATCTTAGGGATTTCTTCTAATGAACTTGATTTAGCTAAATTTGAATGGAAAGAATTTGCACCAGTCAACTAGTATTTGATGAAATTTAAAACTAGGCTAGATTCTAAAGTCACAAAATAGCAGTACACAAAAACCAAGGATAAAAGTTTCCTTGGTTTTTTGCTAGCTAGAAAAAAGGATTGAAGGTCTTTTCGTGAGCAATAGTAGTAGCTGGACCATGCCCTGGATAGACGTCATAGTTTGGCAGGGTGAAGAGTTGGGTCTGGATGCTATGAAGGAGTTGCTCCATGCTACCAGTCGGAAGGTCGGTCCGTCCGATTGTTTCTCGGAAAAGAGCATCCCCTGTTAAGACTAGGTGAGCATCAGGAAAGACGATAGAAACACCACCGATAGAGTGACCTGGTGTTGGCAAGACAGTGAAACGAAATTCCTCTAGTTGGTATTCTTCATGAAAGACAAAGGTGTGTTCTGCAGGTTTTGCGACCACATCTGCCATATCATCGTGGCGGGGAAGTCCAGAGAGATTATCGACGGGAGTATAGAGCCAGCTGGCTTCACTCTCTGCAATATAGACTGGAGGATTGCCAAAAGTCTCGCGAACCAAGTCCAGACTCATGATATGGTCATAATGGGCGTGGGTCAAGAGAATAGCGCAGATAGGTTTGTTGATGCTCTCTATTGTCTGACGAATGGCTTCCCAATGGCTACCAGGGTCAACAACGATGAGGTGTTTTTCACCTTCTAGGTAATAGGTGTTTTCATAGGCAATAGGATTCACAGTTTTATGGATTTTCATACTAGCTCCAATCTCAAAGAATGTACTAAGCTAAGTATAGCACAGTTAGGGGGAATAAAGTATATAGAAAGTCCTTCTTTGAAAAATTGGATAACCTTATAGATGGTCTGCTTTGATCTTCCAAGAGCTTTTATACCTTATTTGTAGTGAACCTCTATCATTACGAGTTCATTTGTGGTAAGATGTGTATAAGTCATTTATGTTAGTTCCTTTCAGAAAAATGAGGTAGTTTATCTGAGCTTAACATAGATGGCTTTTTCTGTCTAGCTTAATTTTACAAATTTGGAATTGAAAAAACTTCACCCTTGAGTTTATTTAATGAAGAATATACGTTATCATTCAGATGGCTTAGAAGGGTGTGAATTCGATACAGCTACTGATAAAACATATAAAATTATATACTGTAATGATTTATATTATATATAATTTAAAGATTTCCTAAGAGAGATATTCCAGATTACCGCTTCGTAGAGACTAAGAAACTTCCAAATGGCGACACAGTTCATGTTTATGAAAAAATTATTCCTTCTGTGAAACCAGAGCTTGCGAAACCATCAAAACCAGCTAAGGAATTTCCTAATACTGGTACAGAAGATCACTCTAGCCTAGCAGCTCTTGGACTTCTTGGAGTATTGAGCGGATTTGGTCTTGTGGCACGCAAGAAAAAAGAAGACTAATGTTTTAATCATTAAAGATTAAACAAAGGAATTCAATTTCATAAATGAAAAGAACCTGAGACAAAATAGTTCTCAGCCACAAAAAAGCTAGAGATTTCCAATTGCGGAACTCTAGCTTTTTAATTTTGAGTCGTTCTCTTATTGTATTTGAGGAGGTTATTGGCCATAAGTACCAACCCTATGTCAATTCTCACTTGACGCTTCCCTCTCAGATTACATCTCTTGTAACCCAAACAAGCCTTTATCTACCCAAAGACAGGTTCCACATCAATCTTGCGTTGAGCGAAAATCTGTCTTCCTTCGGGAGATAAAAGCGCCTGACATTCTTTAGCTTTCAAGTTTTGATAGCGTTCGTTCATATACAGTCCCTTTTGA
>NZ_WIJO01000073.1:0-7778 GCF_009496205.1 Streptococcus mitis | reverse complement strand
GAAGAAAATCCAGTTCAAGTGACAGGTTTACCGACAGGCTTAAGTTATGCGAATAACCAAATCACAGGAACACCAACAGCCTCTAAAGGTGACTACAGTGTAACGATTACAGCCTATGATAAAGATGGCAACCCAACTACTGAAACCATTACAATCAAAGTGCAAGAACAAACTGACAAATACAATCCAACAGGAGAAGAATTGACAGTAGACCAAAATCACGTGCTTACAGATGCAGAAATCACTGCTAAAGTAAAAGATTTCGGTCCAGGAACACTAACAGTAGAAAGCAAGCCATCCACAGCAACAGTAGGAGATGCTGGAAACGCGGTTGTGAAAGTGACGTATCCAGACGGATCAAGTGACACAGTCAACGTACCAGTAAAAGTACGAGATGTCACAGGACCAAGCATCACAGCTAATGGTGCAACCGTAACGAAAGACGAGCCAATCACTCCAATTCCAGTTACAGTAACGGATAATACAGGAGGTCGAGGCTTACGCGAAGAAAATCCAGTTCAAGTGACAGGTTTACCGACAGGCTTAAGTTATGCGAATAACCAAATCACAGGAACACCAACAGCCTCTAAAGGTGACTACAGTGTAACGATTACAGCCTATGATAAAGATGGCAACCCAACTACTGAAACCATTACAATCAAAGTACAAGAACAAACTGACAAATACAATCCTAAGTATGACGATGGACAAGGCAAACCAGAAACTAAGGTAGAAATACCAGTAACAGAAGAGACTGGTAAACCAATTCCAGAGGGTACGAAATTCGAAAGTGCTACACCAGGCATCACCGTAGATGACAAAGGAAAAGTAACTGTGACAATTCCAGAGGATAAGAATCCAGGAGATGAAATTACAGGTAAAGTAACGGTAACGTATCCAGATGGATCGAAAGAAGAAATACCAGTAAAAGTAACAGTAACAGCAGTTTCTAAAAATGGTGGAGTTCCTGTTCCTATAGAGTTACCAGAGATGACTATTATTATCAAATGGATTGATGAAGATGGTAAGGAATTAAAACCATCAGTCAAAAAAGTTTCAGATGGAACTGAGGCTATTAATCATGGTTCTATTCCAGGTTATGTATTTGTAAGAACTGAAATTGATGAAAAAGAACTAATCATAACGCATATTTTCAGAAAAGAAAGTTCAAATACAAATATAGATTCGACACCAATTACTCCGATGACACCTAATACTAACGAAAACCGATATAACACTAGAGATGATGAAGTTAAGCCAAAAGATTCTCAAAATGTATTACCAAATACTGGGACAGAATCAAGTGCAACACTTGCAACTTTAGGAATTATTGGTGTTCTAAGTGGATTTGGACTTGTAGCTGGAAAGAAAAAAGAAGAATAAAACAGCTAAATTTTAAACTTCTTAGCAACTCTAGAAGATTGATTTTAAGAAATCGATCCTATGAATTCTTAAAATTGAGATTTTAAACAAAAAGCAAGCAAATCAGAATTCTGATTTGCTCTTTTTGCATGTTCTAAATTAGCAGATATGAAAGTAGATAGTTTTTTAGTTAGCTGAATTTAGTAGTGTAATCAATACTAAAATAAACATCTTTTGATAAGTAACTTTCAAACGGAGAGTTTTGCTGAGATTAATAGTATTATTTTTTACAACAAATAGGTTAATTCCAATGATGGATTCATCTATCAAACAACTTGCAATGAAATGTATAAAAATACAGTGTGCAGATGTCAGAAAATTGTCTACTTTCCCAAAATACTTTTTTTTTTTTTTTTTTGTAAAAATTTGATTCTAATCAGTTGAATATAAATAAAAAATAGAGTAAAATGATATGTATAAGTAATCATATTAGAATTGCAAGCTGTTCTTAGTAACAGCTAGTATTTTGTATGGATACTAAACTAAATAAATTTTTGAGGAGAAGATAATGGGAAATAAACCATCTATGAGTCGTTCTGAACGTTTACGCCGTGAAAAAGTCACGCGTTACTCAATTCGTAAATACAGTTTTGGAGCAGCTAGCGTAGCAGTTGCTGCACTTTTCATGTTTTTGGGTAATGGAGCGGTGTCTGTTCAAGCCGATGAAATCCAAGAACCAAAAACAGCTGATGTTCCAACTAAAGAAGTTGTTTTGGATAAGACTCAATTGGAAAGCTATATTGCTGAAATTGAAGGGAAAATTTCAGCGGGTAAATACGCTAATAAGACCGAGGAGAGCATCGCTCTTTTAAATTCTGAGTTAGCTTCTGCTAAGTCTGTGCTTGCTTCTGCAACTAGCCAAGATGAACTAAAAGCAGCTTATAATAAATTTGTCACTGTAGTAAACGCAAAATTGCACAATAAACCTGTAGAGAAACAAGAAAAACCAGCATTAGATACGACAAATGGTAAAGAAACTGTCGGTTTAAAAGCAGAAAATACAGAGAAAAAATCTGATTCTAACTCAATTGAAAATACAGGTTCTAATGATTTACGTAATGGGAAAGAGTTAGACGTAGATAATGCTTTCCGTACAGAAGCTGTTATGAATAACAAACCAGTTGGGAATATTCCATTTTCTAATGCAGCTACAAAAGATATTTATGTTTATAAAGGTGAAGAAACAAACATTGAATTATCAGCAACAGATGATTCTGGAAAACTTAAGGACATTCGTATAGCTGAGGGTTCAAGAGGAATTGATGCTGCTGGGGCTGCTGGCGGTAGAATAAACAATCAGTATGGACTAACGTTCTCATCTCAGAGAAATGAAACTGACGGAATTGTAGCGACCCAAGATAATCCTGCTAAGGTAACTATTACTGGGAATATATCGGTGCCAAACAACCCAACTTATACAGGTAAGTTAGTGACACGTTATCTAGTTGCTGAAGATTTAGATGGGGCAGTGTTCTCAGAACCTACCGGCAATCAGGAAAATGCGAATCCACTACCAGAAGGCTACTTTAAGTTATGGGTTCGTCAACAAACTCAAAAATATGATATTCAAGCACAAACTAATGAAGCTGGTAAGATTGCTGTTGCTGATGTAAACAATCTATCTCAAGCTGATTTTGAGAAAATTAAAAATAATATAAAAATTACTTATAATACAGCAGACGATGCAAGATTACTTGATAAAAACGGTAAATTAGTAGAAAATGCTTCGAACTACATTGACACTGTAACGAAACAAGGAGATAAGATTGTTGTTACTTATAAAGACGGCTCAAGAGATTCTGTTGCTTTAACGAGTGTTTTACGCAATAATCCTATACCTACAGTAAAAGTGCCATATTCAAACCAAGCAGAGAAACAAGTTTATGTTTATAAGGGTGAAAATACGGATTTAACATTCACAGCGAATGATGATACTACTGTAAAAGATATGTACTTGCGTGGACCTGGAGATGTTAACTGGAATAATACTGAAGCTTTTGGATTCACAACAGGTAAGATTGATAATGGTGTTGTTACTGGTAAGGGTACAATTTCTGATAATAAACAGGAAGCAACCATTACAATGACAGGTGAAACCAATCTGAATGCGGGTGAACAATGGACAAGTTATGTTGTTGCTAATGACAATGATAACTTTAGTTCAATGCCAGCAGATCGTAACTTTAATGCTTTAGATATTGATCCTGATGCAAAATCTAAACCAGGATATATTCGGTTTGTCGTTAAAGATCAAACATCTAAGTATGATATTGCAGCACCAACAGAAAAAGTTGCAGTAGCAGACCCAGATAAAGTGACTGAAGCAGACTTAGCGAAGATTAAAGAAAAACTAAAACTTGAGTATTCTAACAATAATGATGATGCTAACTTAGCTGATAAAAAAGGTAAGAATGTAGATGACAAAGATTCTAAGATTCAGTCAGTAACAAAAGATGACCAAGGAAATCTTGTTGTAACGTATAAAGATGGTTCTATAGATAAACGTAAATTATCAGAATTTGTACGTAAAAATCCTGCTCCAACAGTAGAACTTCCGTACTCAAACTTAGCTGAGAAGCAAATCTATGTCTATACTGGTGAAAATACAGACTTGACATTCAAAGCAAAAGACGATACTACAGTTAAAGATATGTACTTGCGTGGACCTGGAGATGTTAACTGGAATAATACTACAGATTTTGGATTCTCTATGGGTGTAGTAAATAATGGTGTTGTTACTGGTGGGGGTACAATTTCTGATAACAAACAGGAAGCAACCATTAAAATGACAGGTGTCACTAAACTTAAAGCGTCAGACCGTTGGACAAGTTTTGTTGTTGCTAATGACAATGATAACTTTAGTTCAATGCCAGCAGGTCGAGATTTTAACGCTTTAGATAAAGACCCTGATGCAAAATCTAAACCTGGATATATTCAGTTTATCGTTAAAGATCAAACATCTAAGTATGATATTGCAGCACCAACAGAAAAAGTTGCAGTAGCAGACCCAGATAAAGTAACTGAAGCAGACTTAGCGAAGATTCAAGAAAAACTAAAACTTGAGTACTCTAACAACAATGATGATGCGAACTTAGCTGATAAAAAAGGTAAGAATGTTGATGATAAAGATTCTAGAATCCAATCAGTAACAAAAGATGACCAAGGAAATCTTGTTGTAACATATAAAGATGGTTCTACAGATAAACGTAAATTATCAGAATTTGTATCTTTAGATAAACAGCCAGCAATTACTGCAGTTAACAAGGCAGCAGAAGAAAAAATCGCAGAAATCAACAAAACTCCAAATGCTACTGACGAAGAAAAAGCAGCAGCAATCGCCAAAGTAAATGCAGATAAAGAAAAAGCAGTAGCAGCGATTAACGATGCTAATGTAACGACAAAAGATGCTATTGATAAGGCCAAAAATGCTGGAACTACAGCAATCGCAGGGGACAATCCAGTAGTAGCTAAAAAGGCTGCTGCTAAAGCAGATGTTGAAGCAGCGCGCCAAGCGAAAGCCGATGCAATTAATGCTGATAAAAATCTAACACAAGCAGAAAAAGATGCGGCTCTTGCTAAAGTTACTAAAGCAGCAGAAGATGCAACAAAAGCAATCGATGCAGCAACAACAGATGCAGCTGTAGATACAGCAAAAGGTACTGGAATTACAGAAATTGGTAAGGTTAATCCAGTTGCAAAAGAAAATGCAAAAGAAGCTATTGGGAATGCATTAACAGCTAAGAATAAGGAAATCGATGATCGTAAAGATTTAACACAAGCAGAAAAAGATGCGGCTAAGGCTGAAGCTAAGAAATTAGCAGATGCAGAACTTACAAAAGTTAATGCTCAACCTGATAATGCAGAAACGGCTGAAGCAGCGGCAGCAGCACAAAAACTTGTTAACGATGCAGAAGATAAAGGTGTTGCAGATGTAACATCTGTATATCCAATCGCTAAAGAACAAGCGAAAAAAGCTGTAGCAGATGAATTAGCCAATAAAGAAAAAGAACTTGATGCTCGTAAAGATTTAACGACAGAAGAAAAAGAAGCGGCTAAGAAAGAAGCACAAGCCCTAGCTAAAAAAGCTACAGATGCCATCAATGCTCAACCAGCGATTGCAGATACCTCAGATAAAGCAACAGCGGCGCAAACAGCAGTAGACACAGCTAAAACTACGGGTGTTGCGGAAGTTAAAGCAGTAAATCCAGAAGCGAAAGTTAAACCAGAAGCTAAAAAAGCTATTGATGATGCTGCAACTGCTAAAAAGCAAGCAATTGATGCACGTACTGATCTATCTGATAAAGCTAAAGAAGCTCTTAAAGATGAAGTAGATGAGATGGCAACTGAAGCTAAAAAAGCTATTGATGATGAGAATGTTACAGCAAACCAGGATGTTAACGACATTAAAGAAGTAGCTAAAAAAGCAATTAAAGGTATTGGCGAAGCTAATATTCCAGCCAATAAAGTTGCTGTAAAAGATCCAAGTGCATTAACAGCTGATGAAAAAGCAAAAGTATTGGATGCAGTTAAAAAAGTAAATCCAAATGCAACATCAGTTACTCAAGATGCAGATGGTAATGTCACAGTGACAACACCAAATGGTGATGAAGTAATTATTACACCTGACCAAGTTGTGAAAAAGGATGATTTAATTACAGTACCAAAAGCAGGGAATAATGTAGTTAAACCAGCGGATAAAACATTAGTGAAAAATCCAGCTTCACTCACTCCAGAAGAGAAGGCAGCAATCGCTGCGAAAGTGAAAGAAGTAAATCCAGATGCAGTAGTAACTGTGGATGATAAAGGTAACACAACTGTTTCAACAAAAGATGGTAAGACTGAAGTTATCCCAGGGGAAGACTTAACGAAGACAGAAGCAGAAGCAGCGCAACCAAAAGCTGGAAACGATGTAGTTAAGCCAGCATCTAAGACAGTAGTAGCCAATCCAGAAGCCCTTACTCCAGAAGAGAAAAAAGCTATTGAGGATAAGGTTAAAGCCGTTAACCCAGGAGCTACGGTTGTAGTAGATGACAAAGGTAACGCAACTGTTACAACACCTTCAGGTAAGACAGCGGTTATTCCAGCAGCTGATTTGACGAAGACAGCAGAAGCAGCGGCTAAACCAAATGCAGGCGACGATGTGATTACCCCAGCTTCTAAGACAGTAGTAGCCAATCCAGAAGCCCTTACTCCAGAAGAGAAGAAAGCTATTGAGGATAAGGTTAAAGCCGTTAACCCAGGAGCTACGGTGGTAGTAGATGATAAAGGTAACGCAACTGTTACAACACCTTCAGGTAAGACAGCGGTTATTCCAGCAGCTGATTTGACGAAGACAGCAGAAGCAGCGTCTAAACCAAATGCAGGCGACGATGTGATTACCCCAGCCTCTAAGACAGTAGTAGCCAATCCAGAAGCCCTTACTCCAGAAGAGAAGAAAGCTATTGAGGATAAGGTTAAAGCCGTTAACCCAGGAGCTACGGTAGTAGTAGATGACAAAGGTAACGCAACTGTTACAACACCTTCAGGTAAGACAGCGGTTATTCCAGCAGCTGATTTGACGAAGACAGCAGAAGCAGCGTCTAAACCAAATGCAGGCGACGATGTAGTTACCCCAGCGTCTAAGACAGTAGTAGCCAATCCAGAAGCCCTTACTCCAGAAGAGAAGAAAGCTATTGAGGATAAGGTTAAAGCCATTAACCCAGGAGCTACGGTGGTAGTAGATGATAAAGGTAACGCAACTGTTACAACACCTTCAGGTAAGACAGCGGTTATTCCAGCGGCTGATTTGACGAAGACAGCAGAAGCAGCGACTAAACCAAATGCAGGCGACGATGTAGTTACCCCAGCCTCTAAGACAGTAGTAGCTAATCCAGAAGCCCTTACTCCAGAAGAGAAGAAAGCTATTGAGGATAAGGTTAAAGCCGTTAACCCAGGAGCTACAGTAGTAGTAGATGACAAAGGTAACGCAACTGTTACAACACCGTCAGGTAAGACAGCGGTTATTCCAGCGGCTGATTTGACGAAGACAGCAGAAGCAGCGTCTAAACCAAATGCAGGCGACGATGTAGTTAAGCCAGCGTCTAAGACAGTAGTAGCCAATCCAGAAGCCCTTACTCCAGAAGAGAAGAAAGCTATTGAGGATAAGGTTAAAGCCGTTAACCCAGGAGCTACGGTGGTAGTAGATGACAAAGGTAACGCAACTGTTACAACACCTTCAGGTAAGACCGCGGTTATTCCAGCAGCTGATTTGACGAAGACAGCAGAAGCAGCGTCTAAACCAAATGCAGGCGACGATGTGATTACCCCAGCGTCTAAGACAGTAGTAGCCAATCCAGAAGCGCTTACTCCAGAAGAGA
>NZ_WIJO01000072.1:0-7811 GCF_009496205.1 Streptococcus mitis | reverse complement strand
ATATGAATCTTTCTAATGAGTTGTTTAGTCGCTTTTCATTATAGGTCATATGGAACTTTTTTTCTACAACAAAATAGGTTCCATAATATCCATAGGGGATTTACCCACTACAAATATTATAGAGCCATAAATTGGAAATAGAAAACTATTTTCAACATTTCTTTCAAAAACCATCAATAAAATAGGTAAAGACAAGATTAGGAAGTGAATATTCCTATGTCTTCTTACAAAAAGGTTTCTCTTTCTGAGATCAAGCAATCTATTGAAACTCCGAATAACAATCATTTTGGCAAAATCTAAAAGTATTTTTGGGGCCTGGAGCTCTTGTGGCAGTTGGTTATATGGATCCTGAAAACTGGATTACCAGTGTGGTTGGTGGTGCTTCCTACAAGTATAGTCTCTTATTCGCTATTTTGATTTCATCCATCATCGCCATGCAGCTACAACAGATGGCTGGAAAGCTCGGTATCGTGACTAGGATGGATCTAGCGCTGGCAACAGCTCATCATGCTCCCAAGTGGTTCTGCTATAGTCTATGGGTGATTTTAGAATTAGCTTTGATTGCGACAGACTTGGCAGAGGTTTTAGGTTCAGCAATTGCCTTAAATCTTTTATTTAAAATACCGATAAAGGTCGCTATCCTACTAACCGTTTTAGATGTATTTCTTATCTGGTGGTTTTATCTAATCCGAGTATGCAGGGGATCTTTGGTGATTATTTGCCGACTTCGACTTTATTTGAAAGTCCTCTGCCGGAAAATGAGAGTCAATTGACTTTGGCCTTAGGGATTGTAGGAGCGACAGTCAGGCCCATAATCTCTATCTTCATTCATTCTTATCCCAAACAAGGAAAATCAACCATAAGCGTAAAAAGGATGTTTGAAAATCTGTTCGTTTTATGACCTGGGACTCAAATCTTCAGTTGTCCCTAGCCTTTGTTGGCAATTCCTTACTTCTCATTTTAGGAGAATCGCTCTTTTTTTGCTCATGCGTCCGAATTTTCAGCTTTTTCCTAAATGTACAATGCTTTGCAGGATTCTACAATAGCAGGAGCGATAGCCAGCTCAACTCTGTTAACTTTATTTGCTCTAGCTCTCTTAGCAAGTGACCAAAATTCTACTATTACAGGTACTTTGACTGAAAAGATTGTTATGGAAGGTTTCTTGCATCTGAAATTACCTCAGTGGATTATCCGTATCGGGACACGTATTTTTGCCTTGCTTCCTGTGATCATAGTTGGACATCAAGAAAGAATCTTGAATCAGTTATTGGTCTATTCACAGATCTTTCTTTCAATCGCTCTTCCATTCTCAATTTTTCCCTTAATTTATCTGACTTCTAAGAAGTCAGTGATGGGAGAATTTACCAATGCCAAGTGGAACACAATCCTAGGCTACGTAGTTTCAATCATCTTGACCATTTTCAATATCAAGCTTCTTTTCGATATTTTTTAACCCCGTTTGAAATCAATTATAGTTTCAGCGTGATGGTTGACAAATAGAAAGTAGTAGTGATTGATTCATAAAAAGAAGAAAAAAAAGAACAGTAGGAACTGTTCTTTTTATCATTATTTGAGACCGTATTTTTTGTTGAAACGATCCACGCGTCCATCTGCTTGAGTGAACTTTTGACGTCCAGTGTAGAATGGGTGTGAGTCTGACGAAATTTCCACACGGATCAATGGGTAAGTTTCGCCTTCGAACTCAACTGTTTCGTTAGAGCGTTTTGTTGAACCGCTAAGGAATTGGTAACCAGTAGTTGTGTCCATGAAGACAACTGGGCGATATTCTGGATGGATATCTTTTTTCATTTTGCAATATTTCCTTTCTGCCATGGTCTCTTTGCGAGCCATAGATTGTTACCATACTAGTCTATCAGATTCTGAAAAGTTTGGCAAGTATTTTATCAGTTTTTAAGCAAGTTTTTTAACTTTTGGTAGATGATTTCGTTTTCTTCTAGGCTATAGGAATTAGCACCACTTGCTAGAGGGTGGCCTCCACCATCATGTTCCTTGGCAATTTCATTGATAGGATGGATTTTACTGCGTAAGCGAACACGGTAGTGGCCATCAGCCTGTTCTACAAAAATTCCCCAGAGACTGACGCTGTCAATCCGACCAGGAGCTCCTACAATAGCGGCAGTTTCAGCATCGGTGACATTGAATCGTTTTAAGATTTCCTGACTCAGGATAACGCGAGCAGCACCATTTTTATCCACTTCCAGATGGTCGTAGATGTAGCCTTGAAGTTTAGCAATTTTGTAGCTCATAGTGTCCATTTTGCGAGTGAGAGACGCAAAGTCAAAGTTCTGTTCTCTTAGAGAGGCAGCCAGGCGAAGAGTCCGTGCAGTCGTAGAAGGATAAAGGAAGCGACCTGTATCACCAACAATTCCCGCAAAGAGCAACTCAGCAGCGCGATCTGACAAGGCCAGTTGGGTTGTTTGGGCAAATAGGGTAATCATCTCGCTAGCGCTACTTGAACTAGTGTCCACCCAAGATAGGTCACCATATACATCATCATTTGGATGGTGGTCAATCTTAATGAGAAAATCACCTTGACTATAGCGCTTATCATCGATACGAGCAGTATTAGCCGTATCACAGACGATGACAAGTGCGCCTTGGTAGGCACTATCTTCAACAAGATCCATTTCCGCCATCCAAGTAAGAGTCGGTTCATCAAAACCAACGGCTTTGATGGTTTTTTCTGGAAAATGATGTTTGAGAAGAGTTTTCAAGCCCACTTGACTTCCCAAGGCATCAGGGTCTGGTTTCATATGACGATGAATGATAATGGTGTCGTATTCTTTAATTTTTTCTAAAATTTGATGGCAAATGTCCATAAATAACCTCAATTCTTTCTCATTTCATTGTAGCACAAGAATTTTTATTTTTAAAATGAAAAAGATGTGATATAATGGAGAAAGATAAATTGAGGAGGACGATATGGCATTAGCAAAAATTGTATTTGCCAGTATGACCGGTAATACCGAAGAAATTGCAGATATTGTAGCAGACAAATTACGTGACTTGGGCTTGGATGTCGATGTTGATGAATGTACAACTGTTGACGCTTCAGACTTCTTGGAAGCAGACATCGCTATCGTTGCGACCTATACTTATGGTGATGGAGAATTGCCAGATGAGATGATGGACTTCTATGAAGACCTAGCAGACCTCAACTTGAATGGCAAAATCTATGGAGTGGTCGGCTCAGGAGATACCTTCTACGATGAATTCTGTAAGGCTGTTGATGACTTTGACCGTGTCTTTGTGTCAACAGGAGCAGAAAAAGGTTCAGAGTGTGTTAAAGTTGATCTTTCTGCCGAGGAAGAAGATATTGAGCGCTTGGAACAATTCGCAGAAGAATTGGCTGCTAAAGTAGGATAAGCACAAAAGTGCACTGATGTAATCAATCAGTGCATTTTTCTTATCGTGAGTTGGGATTTTACTAGCCTATTTGATGGCTTTTTGATACAATAATTCAAATAAAGGAGGAGACTGTATGGATTTAGATATTATTCGCCAAGAAATTGATCAAATCGACGACCAAATTGTTAAACTTCTAGAAGAACGAATGCACTTAGTTGAAGGGGTTGTGGCTTATAAGAAAGCTTCGGGTAAACCGATTTTAGATACCAAGAGAGAAGAAGTTATTTTTGAAAAGGTTAGAAGTCGTGTAGAGGACAAGCGCTATCAGGAGACTATTGTCGCAACATTTTCGGACATACTCAAACGTTCGCGTGATTATCAGGATCAAAATATCAAATGAAAAAAGAACCATTTTATCCGCTAGGGATTTTTCTAGCTGCTATGTTGGGCGGACTTGTCCGCTATCTAGTTTCCACTTGGTTACCAGCCAGTCCAGATTTCCCTTGGGGAACCCTTCTAGTTAACTATCTAGGCATTTTCTGCCTGGTTTATCTTGTTAAGGGCTATTTAGTCTATAAGGGAACCAGCAAAGGCGTTATTTTAGCACTGGGTACAGGTTTTTGTGGTGGTTTGACAACCTTTTCCAGTCTCATGCTTGATGCTGTGAAACTGCTTGATACAGGGCGTTATCTTAGTTTAGTCCTGTATTTGCTTTTGAGCATTGGTGGAGGCCTACTTTTGGCCTATTGTCTAGGGAGGAAGAAATGGTAATCGTCTATCTTGTAATTGCTTGTGGCTTAGGAGCGCTCGTACGGTATTTCTTTTCCCGCTATAATCAAGCTTCTAAATTGCCACTCGGAACGCTCATAGCCAATCTTCTAGGTTGTTTTTTGATTGGATTATTCTACAATCATGTGGAGTCTAAGGAAGTCTATGCTATGCTAGCAACTGGTTTTTGTGGAGGTTTGACAACTTTTTCGACCTTGAATGACGAACTTCAAAGACTGTTAAGTGATAAGAAGGTATTTTATAGCTACCTAGCCTTAACCTACCTAGGTGGTTTAATAGCGATTTTTTTAGGAATTCTGCTATAAATTTCTTTACTTTTTTGTGGAAATTTGGTAAACTGTATCTTGTGTGTAATGGACGCACAAAAATACAGTTTATCCGCTGAGGAAGATTCCTCAAGATTGACAAAGATAGGAGAATAAAATGAATCCATTAATCCAAAGCTTGACTGAAGGTCAACTTCGTACAGATATCCCATCATTCCGTCCTGGTGACACTGTTCGTGTACACGCGAAAGTTGTCGAAGGTAACCGTGAACGTATCCAGATTTTTGAAGGTGTTGTTATCGCACGTAAAGGTGCTGGTATCTCAGAAAACTACACAGTTCGTAAAATCTCTAACGGTGTAGGTGTTGAGCGTATCTTCCCAATCCACACTCCACGTGTTGAAAAAATCGAAGTTGTTCGTTACGGTAAAGTACGTCGTGCGAAATTGTACTACTTGCGTGCTCTTCAAGGTAAGGCAGCTCGTATCAAAGAAATCCGTCGTTAATTCGACTAAAAAACTCTGCTTTTTCAGCAGAGTTTTTATCTAGCTCCCTTAGTTCAATGGATATAACAACTCCCTCCTAAGGAGTAGTTGCAGGTTCGATTCCTGCAGGGGGCATTTTTAGAAATGTAAAGAAAGACAAAGAAAATTCAAAATGTTTATTTGAAGGCAATTATCACAAGTTCATTTTTAAAAATAATTTAGTATTTTTTGTCTTTTTTGACCAAATTTTGAGCAAAAGTTATATTTTGATCAATGAGTACAGATAAAGTGGATCAGCAAAGTAACTTTGACATCTATTAGTTAAAAAATAAGGACTTCCTTTGTTAGAATGTCCTTATTTTTATTATGGAATTGGACAAATGAGGTTAAGGTTCAGCTCTATGAACTTAGAAAGCAAGTACAAAGCTTTAAACAGCTTTCAAAAAGATTGGGTGTGGATTTTTCGGGCTAAGGTATGTGATAAAATGAATTGATTGTTATGAAATAGAGAGCCTAAAAAATGGGGAAAATCGTTATTATTCCCCTGAATTTGATATGTTGTAAAAGACTATTTGTGTTCTGTTAAATATATTAATAACAAAATTTAAACATGATAGTCTAATATCTAATCCATTTAAAGTGAATAAGTTTATCAATCGTTTGAGTAAGAAAATTTCAAAAGAAGAAGGGATAGGTTTTCAAAAATAACCTATCTAGTCATTGTTTATATATAATTTGTATCTTTTGGTTTATTAATTTGTATTTAAAATTTAATCATGTTACAATTGAAATTGAAATCGAATAGAAAAGGAAAATGCAAACGTGGGTACACTATTAGCAACAAGATTAAAAAATAGACGAAAAGAATTAAAAATGTCTCAGCGAGAATTGGCTGAGGGGATATGCAAACAGGGACAGATTAGTCGATTAGAGAATGGAGAATTTACTCCAGGAGCAGACTTTTTATATGCTCTGTCTAAGAAGTTAAAAGTTAGTATGGATTATTTTTTTAATGAGCAAATTGAAGAAGAGATTGATGAGCTATCAGAGTTTAAAAAGTTAGCCCAGACATTTATCACAAATCGAAATTATGAGTCTTTGAAATATATATATGAATTAGAGAGTGTAAAGGTACATCGCTTGTCTCTAGTAAATAAATTTTATATGGAGTGGATAAAATCTCTTATAGATTTTTATTTCTATGGGCAAAAAGAGGAGGCTGTGGCAAGATTGGAGAAGGTACTGTCTCAGTTAAGTGTAACTGACTTGACCTACCTTCAAGTTGCAAATACTCTATTCAATTTTTATTATGACATTGAAGATTTAGAGAGTTTTAATGAAATTAGAGAAAAGTTAGAGTATCAAGTAAATCAACTCCAGTTAAACACAATCGAAGAATTAAACCTTTCTATTAAATTTAATTATAATGTTTGTCGCTATCTATGGTTGCAGAATAATACTGAAGAGGCTATTACTAAAATCACAGATACGATAAAGCAATGTAAGACGTATAGAACAACGTATCTTTTGGCTGATTTGTATTTATTGATGGGAAATGTCAGTAAGAATTTTTCTTCTAAAGTTGCAGTAAAAGAGTACTTTGAAACGGCTTATTTCCTTTATAAGCTTGAGGGAAATATGTCAATGGCTCTTAAAGTCGAGCATTATATTGCAGATATAACAGAATAGTAAAGACGATGTTCATAAGCATCGTTTTTTTAATCTAAAAAGATACAAATATGTATTTAACAAAAATAAATAAAGAATATTATAAAAACAATTGACATAATAACATCTAAGTGCTAAAATGAGTGCAAGAAAATATTAGGCTTTTTGTCCATAAAACATCTACAGAAACTTACTATAGACTGAGTGAATGTAAAGAGACTTCAGCCTTTGAAGAATTGAGAGGTAAAATGAATGAATGAATTAGAAGTTAGATTTGAACTCAACGATGAGAGGGATTATAATAATGCTATTTCATATTTAGAAAAATCTTATAAATTTAAGTGTGAAAATAAGCAAGTTGATAAATATTTTAAAACAAAAGGAAGAGAATTTGAAAATGATGAGGTAGGTAGCTTTATCTACAGAATTCGCCAAGAAGATGATAATAGAGCAAGTGTTTTTACAAGAAAAGATACGATAAAACAAGGAATGTGGAGTGAAAGTGAAATAGAGTTAGAATCTGAAAAATTAGAATTTGTAAGGAATATCTTGCAAGATGGATTTTCAAATATTTTCACAATAAGTAAACATAGAAAGACTTATCATGATGCATTAGAAAATAAAACGATTAATCTAGATAAGATTGATGGTCTTGGATTTTATCTTGAGATAGAGATTTTAGGAGATTTTTCAAAAGAAGATTATAATAATTTTTATGAGAAAATGTGCGGAGAATTCTCGTTTTTAAATTCAAAAATAGAAACAAAGGGCTATGTCCAATTAATGAGAGAAAAAAATGGACGTAATTAAAATTATCAAATAGTCTTGTTGGGATTGTTTACTCAATTGCTGAATTTGGAAGTTTGATAGCAGTAACCTTTCTTTCTACTTTTTGAATAAGAAGGATGCCTTTATCTTGATGAATGTATCAATGGCAACCATTCCACTTGTCATTATGGCAAGTGGGATGGTAGAAAATTATGTGACTATTAGTCCGTCTCGCTCCGTTAGGTGCGAGACAAATAAACCACCCGTTAGACGGGTGGTCATGATTCCCAATTATCAATTAGATATTCTGGAAGAAGAGAATCAAACAAAATATAAAATCTTTATACGTGAGACAACTTCATACTTTGTATATAACAAAGAACATTCGGATAAGAATCAGTATGTCAAAGGACGAACATTGATAAGACAGCTAACCAACGATAGTCGAGTAATACCATACAGAAGAT
>NZ_WIJO01000071.1:0-7811 GCF_009496205.1 Streptococcus mitis | reverse complement strand
GATTTCGGAACTTTGAAAACTTCAAAAAACGGATTTTTATCGCTCTGAATATCAAAAAAGAAAGGACGAAATTTGTCCTTTCTAGATATTAGCTTTTCTTCAACCCACTACAGTTGACAAAGAGCCACTAAAAGAACACCCTACTGATAAACGAACGTTTACTAGTAGGGTGTTTCTTATTTATTCTTTTTCTTTCTTGTCAAAAGTATTGACTTCTAGATTTGAATCTTGTTTTGGCTCTTCAGCAATAGAGGAATTAGCTTCTTGCTTCTTTTCTGACTGATCTGCTTCGCCGTTTACAGCAGCAACAGTCTGTCTCCAAATGCCTTCCTCGTTTACCTTATAACCATCAGGCGTAGTTGCATTTTTCAACAAGGAACCATCTGTTTGGAAATAGTACCAATTACCATCAAGTCGTTTCCAACCGGTCTGCATAGCTCCTGAGTCATCGAAGTAATAATGATCACCATTTACTTTATGAAGGCCAACCAACATGATGCCATCTTCAGGATTTAGATAATACCAGATTCCTTTATCCTTTATCCAACCTGTCTTCATAGCTCCACTTCCTTCAAAGTAACGATAATGATTATCAAACCATTTCCATCCTGTTTGCATAGCTCCTGATAAACTAAAGTAATACTGCTTACCATCTACTTGTTGGAAACCGACCAGCATGATACCTTCCTGATCTTCAAGATAATACCATGTTCCTTGATCCTTCAACCAACCCGTCTTCATAGCTCCTGAGTCAGCATAATAATACCAGTGTTTATCAAGCCACTGCCAGCCTGTTTGCATTGCACCACTGGTATTCAAATAGTAACGCGTACCGTTGATTTCTTGTTTCCCAGTCTGCATAATACCATCTTGATTTAGGTAATACCATTTCTCATTATCCTTAATCCAGCCTGTTTTCATAGCTCCTGAGTTCGCATAGTAATACCAATTGTTCTCTAGCCGTTTCCAGCCCGTTTGCATTGCACCACTAGCGTTCAAATAGTAACGAGTACTGTTGATTTCTTGTTTTCCAGTAAGCATGATACCATCTTTATCCAGATAATACCAAGTATCTTGATCCTTGATCCAACCTGTTTGCATGGCGCCTGAGTTCGCAAAATAGTTCCAGTGACCATCAATAAAGGCCCAACCCGTTTGCATCACGCCTTCTTGATTAAAGTAGTAAGTGATTCCGTTAATATTCTTTTTACCGACAGTCCGAAGACCATCTTCGTCATAGAAATACCAATCTGAGAAAATCTTTTGCCAAGTTGAAGGCTTACCTGCTGTTTGTAGTGCACCACTGTCTGCAAAGAACATCTTCTTGCCATTAAAGACTTGATGTCCTGTTAGCATCTTACCATCTTCTGCAAAGAGATATTTCTTCCCTCCAATTTCAGAAAGCTCACTAAATCGTCTAGCGCCATTTGATTGGATATAATACCAAGAGCCATCCAGCTTGAACCAACCACCTGTTTGCATTTTACCATTTGAGTTAAGATAGTAATCGTTCCCCTTAGCATTTTCTCCCCAATCATCATTGATATGAAACCAGCGACCTGCCTGCATTTGCCCTTTTCCATTAAAGAAGTAAGTGGCTCCGTCAATCTCTCTCCAACCGATAGCCATTTCCCCATCAGGTAAACGATATTTCCAGTAACCACCTTCTTGATACCATTTTTCATCAACTACAGGGATGTCAGGGAATAGATTAGAAACATTGGCAAATCCGCTATCACTAATATCAAAAACAGTTGCATCCTGAGTTTGACTAGAAGCTCTGAGAACTTGAATATTTTTCTTTTGGAGATATTCTCTGGTTGAAGCAACATTAATATCACCACCAGTTGTCTGAATAATCATCTTTGGAGATAGGTTTTCAAGAAAATTAATCGTATTTGAAATTGTCGCATCATAATGATGGTTCCATTTCATCATATCAACCTTGCCGATAACTGGACCTAACTTATCTTCTGCTCCTTCGGCGTTATCCAAATCTCCACCAAGATAGATTTTCTTTCCTGCCACAGTTACCACTGAAACGATTGAGTTTGAGTTATCATCTCGAACTTTTTTCAGGTTGCCATCAGCGTCATATTCATTTTTATAATTATAGAGTTGGATATCCATATCACCTAATTTAAAGTGACTATCCTCATCTGTAATGTTCTGAATAAGAGTAACTCCTCGTTTTTGAGCTGCTCTCAAAGCATTATCATAATTGAAAAGATTATCCCATAGTCCCCAGTTCGCTGTAATCCGATCATCTGAATATTTTTTCAAATAAAACTTACCGACTTGATATCGATTGAGTATTTCGTCCGCTCCACCAATATGGTCACTATGGACATGAGTTCCTATAATAAAATCTAATTTTTTTACACCTATTTGATCCAAGTGGCGAATCAATCGATCCTCCAATACTTGATAATTTCTCATGGAAATTCCCCAGCGACTTGGATAGCGTGGGTCACTCCCATCAGGGAAATCATAGTCTTCTCCCATATCAATCAAAGCATAGTGACCATTACTTTCCAGAAGGATGGCGTCACTCCCAGATTTTGCTTTAGTATTTATGAAATGGATACGATTGCCCGAACCTGCAGAGATAGTATTTGCATCTACTCCTTGCGATAACTGAATCAGCGTTAGAAAGAATACAAGAAAACTATACCCAACTAATTTTATTAACTGTTTATTTTTCATCTTGAAAACCCCTTTATTTTAAAAGATAAGAAACTTATACTAATCAATCCAATAATTTTTATCTCCTCCTGGGACTTGTTGCTCAATAGGTGGTGGAGTCATATAGTTTTCTCCAAATTCGTAGACAAGTATTTCATGGTATTTTCTTGGAGCCTTCACTACAATATTTTCATACGGTACATCAATCAAATCATAGAGCCATTCTTTTTTGATTCCCTCTGAAAAGCTAGGATCAAATATCGTACAAGCAAGATACTCAGCTTGGTCTAAACTATATTTCAAAGCAAGATTCTCTAATTTTTGATTCCAAATTTGTGGAGAACTTAGTTGAAAAATAGCTGACCCAATGTAACGAGGTAGATTTTTAAGTCCCCCCATCTCAGATTTGATACCCTTAAAATTTAAAGAAGAGAGGCGAATAAGATATTGGTAGAGTTTCATTTTTTTACGGTCACTTTTCTCCGTTGCGACACCATCATACGGAAATATATCAACACAGGTTCCCAATACAACCTTAGAATCTCTAAGATTGGCATCTCTACGTGTTCTTATATCATAGACTCTCATATAACTGTATGGATATCCCTTTGTTTCTCTAAAGGAAATCAATTTATAGTATGGATGATTTTCATTTTTTAAAATCTTATAAAGTTTTTCAAATTCATCCCGTGCCAAGGAAATATCTGTATCATCATCCCAAGGGATAAATCCTTTATGGCGTACAGCTCCTAGTAAGGTTCCAAAATCGATGAAATACTTAATATCATGTTTTTCACAGATTTCATGTAAATACTCTAGAATATCAAGTTCCACTTGCTTAATCTCTTCTAGACTTAAGATTCTCTCAGACATTTTTGTAACTCCTAATTTTTTCTCTTTCCTTTAATAAAGAAATATTATCCATTATCCACAATTTTCCATAGTTTGAAATCATGATGAGAAACTTGTTGAGCTACTGGTGGCAACTGCATGTAGTCTCCATAATCTGAAGTGAGAATTTCATGGTAGTGTTTTGGTATCATAAATTCCTTGCCTTCAAAATTGCCAGTTTCAACATCTTCTATCCATTCGCGTTTCCAAACAGGTTTGTTCATATCTTTATAAATAAGGTAATCTACTTGTTCATAATCTTCTACTTTTCTTGATTTAGCCAATTCATCAATTTGAGAAACATACTTATTTGTATTAGTTAAATAAAAGATAATAACAGAAATATAGCGCATAATTGAATTTACTACACTTTTAGTATTCGTAATTCCTTTGAATGTGTAACAACTTAATTGACGCTTTTTAATAATCTTGGTCATCTTGTCTTTAAAAGACTGATCATCTTCATAACCATCTACAGGAAAAATATCTATATAGATTCCCATATTTGAATCAATTCGCACATCCTCCTCCACTAGATAGGTCTGATTATCTTTGACCTTCATGAAGGGATAGACATAGTTGAGATTATTTTTATAAGACATCACTTCGTAACGTTCGTCAGGGTTAGCGATAAGATAGTCTTGCAACTTTTCATAATCTTCTCGTAACATACAGATATCCATGTCATCATCCCAAGGAATAAAACCTTTATGACGAACCGCACCGATAAGACTGCCATAAGCTAGGAAATATTTGACACCAATTTTCTGACAAGTTTCATGAATGTATTCCATGATTCCTAGTTCCATCTGTTGAATCTCTCTAATATCAGTTACTTCCTGATAACGAATACCTTCATCACGTTTGCAAACAACTAATCCATAACCAATAATCAACCAAAAGATAATATTAATAAAGTTAGTTGAGTACATAATCTGACTTTCAAATAATTGACCGAACAAGATGCCAAAGAAAAGAATCATAATCAACTTTTCAGAGTTCCTTTTAGAAACAATCAAATAAGTCAAAAAGCGCTTAATTATATATCCTAGTAGAAGTAGAAAGGAAACTAAACCTAAAATTCCAGAACTAACAAATATCGTTACCAAAATGTTATGAAAGTTTCCACCAATAAGAGAATTTTGAATCTCAAATTTACTGAAATATTTTGTGTAATAATCTGGAACATTTCTTACACCATAACCAAAAATTGGTTTCTCACTTCCCATTTTTATAGCATTTTTCCAAATATAAGTTCTGCCACTAGGTGTTGTTTCTATTAGATGAAGTTCACCTGTTTTTTTTATAACTGAAGAATCCGTTTCTGCATAAGATTGTCCTTTATTTAAGTCTAATACAGTCGCTTTCCCCGAGGATATGTAAATAGAGGTTACATAACTCAATCCGATGTTAGCAGCAGAAACAAGTAAAGCAGAAATAATAAAGATTAGAAATCGCTTAGCTAACTTGCCCCCGTTAATAAAGAAACTATAAAACCCAATCATTAACACTAAAGATAATAAAGCTCCTCTACTTTGCATGGTTGCGAAGTAAACTAATTGAATTACATTATTCAGTTTAAGATAGACAGAATATTTACTTCCTTTATGAATCAAATACATAGCCAAAATAATGCTAATATATGAAAATATCGCACTAGCATTTGGATTAACAATCCCCCACAGACGTCCATTCATAACACCATAGTAATAAGATTGTTCGCCAATCTTAAATAGGATAAGGACTCTACTTACCAATAAACCAAACGCAAAAATTGCTGAAGAAAAAGATACAATTTGAACCGTATAGGCAATCCAGTCAAATAATTTTTTAAGTTGCCCTGATTCTAACATGGTAAATAATAAAATATAGGTCACCATAAAGAGGATCTCTATCACATTTCCAATCAAATGTCCAGAGCGATTAAAAATAGCTGATAACAGATGACTTCCAGCCAATAGACCAAATAAGGACAGAAATTTGCGATCTACTGTGATTTCTTTCCACTTAAACAATAAGGTACAGCAAATATAAAGTACTACAATCGCTGATAATCCCTTGTAGAGGGGATTTGCTATCTTATAAACCAGTGAACTCATACTTAAAATCGAAATAAAAACAAATAGATACGCAATCCATAGTTTTGATTTTTCAAAGTATTCATCCAATTTTGAAAAATTCATTTTCAACTCCTTCTCATGATATTAGTTTTTTAATCCAACAATTTTCTTATATAGCCATGGAGAAATGACAAGTGAGAGGATCGCTACCTTGCGAAAAGTAGTGAAATAAGCATCCTTCCATATTTTACGTCGATGCTGAACAATCCAAGTCCTCAGCTCGGCTTTCTCCTTTTGATACTCTTCACGTGAAGTAAAGATAATTTTATCGTAAACTGTGATGTACGACCAACACTCTCTGTTTATTAATTCATATTTTAAATTAGGGAAGACTTGTGAAACTTGAGCAATTATTTGCTTATAAACTTCTATCGTATCAAATACATACCGATTAACAGATGTTGTCGCACTTCCCTCACGATGATCATAATAATAAATCGGTTTGTCAATAAATACGCTACTACATCTTGTCTTTAGTAGCAATTCAGTTAAAAACAAGGCATCTTCTGCTAGATGGTAGTCTGTATTAAATTTACCATCTGCCAGCAGGTCACTCTTAAACAGTTTTGCGACTGGAAAAAATGACGTTCTGGTAGTCATCAGTAGTTCCTTCATGGTTTCTTCTGTTGACCAGAGTTCTGTTTTTCCAGAATGTGGAGGAAGGTCTGTTACAATGCCATTTTTGATATGGTGTAGAAGAGCAATCACAAAACCTACATGTTCTCCCTCAACTGCACTAGCTAAAGTAGCTAGGTAATCCTTGGTGACGAAATCATCACTATCAACAAAAGTTATCCAAACACCCGTCGCTAGCTGAATTCCAATATTTCTGGCATTAGAAACACCAGCATTTTCGATATGGTAAACCTTGATATTCTCATACTGATTTGCTAAATGATCACAGATTTGTCCACTGGAATCAGTAGATCCATCATTTATTAGGATTAGTTCAAAATCAGTATAAGTCTGATGAAGAATTGACTCCACACATCGTTCCAGATAGTTTTCTACATTGTAGACTGGAACGATAACGCTTATTTTTTCTCCCATCATGCTCCATATTCTCCCTTATATTCTGTATAAGACTTATCCATATCAGCGATGACAGCGTCATGATGCGGTAGCTGCTTGTCTGCTGGCGGAGGTGTCATATAGTCTCCAAAAGCAGTGCTGAGATAAGCATCATAGCCGACTGGAACGGGCATCTCTGTCTCTTCAAATGGCAAGAAAAGATTATCCTCAAAAGATTCGATTAGGTACTTATTTCTCATGTAACCAGGACCTGAGCATAATTCTGT
The DNA here is from genome assembly GCF_009496205.1 of Streptococcus mitis. GTDB lineage: Bacteria > Bacillota > Bacilli > Lactobacillales > Streptococcaceae > Streptococcus > Streptococcus mitis_BN. The sequence goes on along the minus strand of NZ_WIJO01000071.1, from coordinate 817 downwards.
GATGCCATCGCTCTCATCCAGACTATACTTGGTCATTTCTTTCTCAGCTTTTTTCCAAATGCGATAACGGAGAGATTTTGGAGTCACACCCAGTAAAATGCGACTTCCCCATTTCATAAGTGCACCATGTTTTTCTGGAATAGTTTGCGCACAAAAAAGAGAATAAATCAAGGCCCAACGAACCTGTTTTTTCCGCTCAGCTGGATTTTTAGGATAATAATCCAAAGGCAACACATCCAAGGCCAAACCATGTGGCAAATCCAAATCCTGCTGGTAAGGCTTGATACAGGTGGTTTCCTTGTCACGAATGGTAATAAAAAGATTGCGATCGACAAAATCCTTGTGACTCTTTGACAAGAAATAACGCTCATCTGCATAGCGAGGCCATAATTCTGCTAATTTCTCATAATCTTTACGAGGCATAAAAAAGTCTAGGTCGTCATCCCACGGAATAAAGCCCTTGTTTCGAAGGGCACCAATAGCACCTCCTCCACAGAGATAACAGAGCAAATCATGTTCTTTACAAAAGGCCACAAAATATTCAGCCATCTCCAGACTTCGTGCCTGAATTGCTTTTAAATCAGTCATGTCTCTCCTCTTCTGTTCAATAACGAGTTATATCGTTTTATTATACCATAAAAAGCCTTAAAAATCCATCAGACACTAAGAAAAATCAAAGTTCAAACCACTAGGTAACTTCTCAAAGTAACTTCCACTTGGCTGGTCAAAGTGGAAATTAGTCTAAAACGGATTTTTATGGTGGAATTAAGTGTAAGACGTTTGAGTTAGAAATGAGGTCTACTATGACAAAAAAGAA
>NZ_WIJO01000070.1:0-7871 GCF_009496205.1 Streptococcus mitis | reverse complement strand
GGATTTCGGAACTTTGAAAACTTCAAAAAACGGATTTTTATCGCTCTGAATATCAAAAAAGAAAGGACGAAATTTGTCCTTTCTAGATATTAGCTTTTCTTCAACCCACTACAGTTGACAAAGAGCCCTTTTTTGTGGCTGAGAACTATTTTGCTTTAGAAGTTACCAGATAGTTCGTTCTGGTAAATAAAAAAGTTGGAGCTCAGTACTCCAACAATTTCCTTAAAATGTTTGGCGTTTTGCTTTGCGCTCGGCACGGCCACGAGCACGATTTTCAGCACGCTTGGTTTTGCGGCGTTTTTCATCAACCGCCCATTGAATTTTCTTCTTATAGCCCGGTTTGACTTTTTTCTTTTTCTTTTTGACCAACCCAATCATTTCAATATCAAGCTTATCCTGCTTCTTTTCACGGTTGGCACGACGATCACGGTCATAAGTATCTTGAAATTCCCCGTCTTTGACCATTTTAGGAGTAAACTTGATTCCCAATTTCTCCAACTCACGGATATCCGAGTCATCACTGGGTTGGTAAAGGGTAATAGCTGTACCTGGTAGGCCATTTCTTCCAGTACGACCAACACGGTGAACAAAGAAAGATAAATCTTGCGGAATGGCATCATTGATGACATGGCTGACACCTTCAATGTCAATCCCACGCGCTGCCAAGTCTGTTGCGACAATGTACTCAAAATCCAGATTTTTCACCTGGTTCATGATACGCTTGCGTTCACGAGGGGCAATATCTCCATGAATCTTCGCTACCTTCAAGCCTTGAGCAGTCAGATATGAATGCAATTCATCAGCACGCATTTTAGTGTTAACAAAAATCATTGCCAAATACGGTTGCATCAACTGAGTTAACTGGTAAATTTGAGCATTCTTGTCACGTCCCTTTGTAGAAATCAACCAATTATCAATGGTATCAGAAATGACCGTTTTGGTCTTGATTTTCTCCATAACAGGATTTGACAAGTATTTTTTCAAGAATGGTTGCAGTTTTTGTGGGATAGTCGCTGAGAAGACCATGAATTGCAAGTCTTTTGGAAGGCTTCCAGCAATCTTATCAACAGTTTCCAAGAATCCCATATCCAAGGTCATATCTGCCTCATCGACCACAAAGGTCTTAGCCTTGTGAATAGCTAGGTCACCAGACTTAACTAAGTCATAAATACGGCCAGGCGTTCCGATAACAATATGAGGCTGGTTACTTGCCAATTTGTCAATCTGGCGAGCCTTATCCGTACCACCCACATAATTAACCACACGAACTTCGACATCTGAGTGGGCTGCAATCTGACGGGCTGCTTGGTAAATTTGAGTAGCTAATTCACGGCTCGGTGCAGTAATGACTGCTTGAACACTATCGTCGGCTTCATCTAATTGCTGGAAAATCGGCAATAGGAAAGTGTGAGTCTTACCCGAACCTGTTTTTGATTCACCGACTAGGTCACGACCTGTCAAAACAATAGGAATCAACTTGTCTTGCACCTCTGTTGGAGTTGTAAATTTCAACTCCTCCAAGGCTTCACTAATATATTTTTTAAATTGAAATTTCGTAAATGACATAATATCCTCGATTCTATCTATCCTATCAATTATACCATATTTTATTCCATTTCAGTAGTCTCACTTATTTAGGCTATTTCTAGTAGCTTCTCTAGTAAAAAAGGCTGGAATTTGTGAATCCCAACCTCTTTTCAGTCATTATTTCCAGTTTAAAATAGCATTCAAGCCATAGTGATCACTAACTTGCGGACCCTTGTTACCATCAAATACGACATGTAAATTTTCCACCTCTAACTCTTTGGTAGTAAAAACATAGTCGATTCGAAGGGGTTCTGTATTCCCCTTCCAGCCATCAATTTCTGGTGGAACGGTATAGCTACCGCTTTTCTCTTGAGCAACTTCAAAAGCGTCTTGTAAGCCTAATGGACTAGCTAAAATAGCTTGGTAACCTTCCTGACCTGCTGGATTGTTGAAATCTCCAGCCAGCAAAAGTGGCTTGTTCAATTCTTTCAAGACAGCCTCAAATCGCGCCCATTCTTCTTGGAAACCTTTATCCCACCAAGAAAGGTGGACACTGGCAACTGCAAGGTCCTTGCCATCAACTACAGTTTCAGCCAGGGCGACACGGCGAGTATGATAGTCTGTTGGATCATCCACATCTGAAACCAAAATTTCTCTTGCTTCAATAGGTGTTTTAGACAAGATAGCCACACCTTCATGGTAGCGGTCATAACCAATATGGTTATAGGCCCAAGTCCAGTAGTAATCTTTCCCTTGCTCTGACAACTTTTCAACCAAAAGTCTAACATAATGGTCTTGGTGAATAGGCTCAGCTGCTGGCAAAGCTTGATAAAGGTCATTAACCTCCACCACTGGCGAAGTGATCTCCTGATTGATTTCTTGGAAACAAATCAAATCATAGTCTTTTTCAAGAATATCCTCAAGCAAAATCTGGAATTTTTCCTCTGCTTCTTTCTCCATCCAACTGTGAGTATTGAGTGTTAAAAATTTCATTCTTTTCTCCCAAAATAAGAGGTTGGAATACAGCTTCCAACCTCAAGTATATTACAATTCTACTTTAGCAACTGCTGTTTTAGCTGCAAGAGAACCTGTTTTTTCTAATTTAACTGATTTAATTGCATCACCATTTGTGAAGACAACTACTGTTGAAGTTTCACGTCCTGCTGCACGGATAGCATCCAAGTCAGCTGTGACAAGAAGATCTCCTGCTGCAACTTTTTGTCCTTCAGCAACATGAACTGTAAATGGTTTACCTTCAAGACTTACTGTGTCCAAACCAATGTGAACCAATACTTCAAGACCTGGTTCAGTCACAATACCAAGAGCATGTTTTGTTGGGAAGATGCTTGATACAGTACCTGAAACTGGAGATACAATGTTTCCATTTGCAGGTTCTACTGCAAATCCATCACCCATCATTTTTTGAGCAAATACTGGATCTTTTATTTGTTCCAAAGCAACAACTTGACCGTCTGCTACTGAGTAAACTTCCTCAGTAAGACCTTTGAAGTGAACAGTGTTTTGTTGTGCTTCAGTCATTTGGCTTGGAAGAGTTTCAGGAATGATTTCACCTGAATCAAGGATATCTTGGATATCAGATTTCAATACGTCTGCTTTTGGACCGTAGATAGCTTGAACTCCTTGTCCTTTCATGACAAGACCCATAGCTCCTTCTGCTTTCCATTGTTCTGCATCACCGACTTTGTCAGCATCTTTTACAGTTACACGAAGACGAGTCATACATGCATCAACATCAACGATGTTTGCACGTCCACCAAGAAGGTTAATAATGTTTACAGCTTGAGAGCCTGCTGCAACTTTCACTTCGCTACTAGCTTCTTCTGAACCTTCAGCAGTTTCGTAATTTCCGTTACGTCCTGGAGTTGCGTAGTTGAATTTTTGAATCATGAAGTTTGCGATAAAGTACATGATTACGGCAAAGAGAACAGTTACCCAGATAAAGTTAACGATATCCATACCAATACCAGCATTAATTGCTAGTGGTGTACGAGTCAAGAATTCAATTGAACCGAATGAGTGGACACGTAGGTTTACTACGTCAGCCATAGCGAAGGCAGCACCTTGAACAAGTGAGTAAACAAGATACATAGGTGTTGCTACAAACATGAACATGTATTCGATTGGTTCAGTAACCCCTGTCAAGAATGTTGCAAGAGCTGTCGCAATCATCATACCTTTATATTGATGTTTCTTATCAGCATCGACATTACGGTAGATAGCAACGATCATACCCATCAAGATACCGAATGAACCGATCATTTGTCCAACTTTGAAACGAGCTGGGTGAACAGTATCTAACAATTGTTGGTAGTGACTTGCATCTGTACCTTTAAGGTTAACAAGGTCTGTTACCCATGCAAGCCATAGTGGGTCTTGACCAAATACTTGAGTACCTTTAGCTGCACCAGTTAAAATGTCATAAGTACCACCAAGAGCTGTGTAGTTCATTGGGATAGTCAACATATGGTGAAGACCAAATGGCAAGAGCAAACGTTCCAAAGTACCATACAAGAATGGTGCAAGGATTGGAGCAGTTTCTTGTGAGTTGGCAATCCAGATACCAAAGCTATTGATACCTGTTTGAACTACTGGCCAGAAGGCAGCAAGTAGAATTGCAGCGATTGCTGAACGAAGAATAACTACAAATGGTACGAAACGTTTCCCGTTGAAGAATGAAAGTGCATCAGGAAGTTTACGGAAGTTGTAGTATTTATTGTAAGCAGTTGCCCCTACAAAACCTGAGATAATCCCTACAAACACACCCATGTTCAATGCTGGAGCTTCAAGAACACTAATGAAGTAATCAGCAACTTTGATTGAACCACCAAAGAGAGTTGTGACCATAGCATCTGGATTTTTCAACATATCTCCTGATACACCAAAGATTGTACCAGTGATACGGTTAATCAAGATGAAGGCAAGACCAGCGGCGAAAGCACCACCAGCACGTTCTTTAGCCCAGCTTCCTCCAATTGCTAGGGCAAACAAAATGTGAAGGTTACCGATAACCCCCCAACCAATTTGCTCAAGAATTCCACCTGTAACTACAAGTGGTGCAAAAGTTGGGTTAATCATTACGATAGACTTACCGATTGAAATCATCAAACCAGCAGCCGGCATAACCGCGATAACCACCATCAAAGCCTTACCGAATTTTTGCCAAAACTCGAAAGACAAGACATTTTTGAATGTATCTTTCATCATTCAAATCTCCTTTATTTTTATTTAGGCAAACGTTTTACGAAAACGTTTGCACTTTCTATAATTCAATTATACCACTTTAATTTTTTTTGTAAAGGCTTTTATAAAAAAAAGTAGACTTTTTTCTAAAATTTTTGTAGTAAAAAAGGAGATATTAAAATCTCCTCAAATATACTTCTATTTTAGATTTTCAGGAATCGGCGCATTGAAATTCCTGATCCGATTGAACCGATAAAAATTCCAATCACAAATAATAAGGCAATCATCAGTGGACTGAATACTTCTGGTGATATCATTGAAAGGTTCTGACCAACCAATGACTTATTAACAGATTGGTAAACCATTTTATAGACAATAAATACCAGAACTGATGGAAGTGTTGCTCCAAGCAAACCAATGAAGGCACCTTCAAGCAAGAAAGGTCCGCGGATATAGCCATTCTTAGCACCTACTAAACGCATGATTTGAATTTCACGGCTTCGTGAAATAATGGTGATACGTATAGTATTAGAAATCAAGAACACCGCAATGAAAATCAATAATCCAGCGATAACTAGTCCCCAAACACGAATAAATGAGGCTAACTTAAACAAGCGTTCTGTATTAGCACCACCATCTTGAACTTCTGATACACCTTCGATTTTTTTAGCCTCTTCTGCTACTGTCTTTACATCACTTGGTGTATTTGTATCAACGATATATGCATCATAGAGTGGATTGGCATCGCCCTCAAAGATTTTCCAGTTGTCCCCCATTGTTTCTGTCAACTTTTCATATTGTTCTTCTTTACTTGAAAACGTAACACTTTTAACGGTTGACATACCTTTCAAAGCATCATATACCTTATGGTAGTCGTTATTTGTAACAGTTTGACCTTCTTTTTCAATGGTCTCACTATTATCAGCTACGTCCTTACGAATGTATACCATTACTCGGACATTATTTTCGATATCTGTAGCTAGTTTAGCCGTATTAAAGATAACAGATGCAAATATTGCAACCAAGGTCAAAGTAATCATAACTGAACTAACAGCAGCTACTGTCATCCAGCCATTTCGTTTCAAACTTTTTAACGATTCAAATAAATGACGAAAAAATCTACTAATCATCGTATCCATATTCTCCTTTAGCTTCGTCACGAACGACACGGCCATTTTCAATGGCAATGACACGGTGGCGCAAGGTATTTACAATCTGACTGTTGTGGGTAGCCATCAAGACAGTTGTACCTTGGAGATTGATGCGTTCCAGCAAGTTCATAATTTCCCATGAATTATCTGGGTCCAAGTTTCCTGTTGGTTCGTCCGCAATCAATACTTTAGGATTATTTACAATAGCACGCGCAATCGCAATACGCTGTTGTTCTCCCCCTGAAAGTTCATTTGGGAAAGAACGAACCTTATGCTTCAATCCAACCAAGTCTAAAACTTCCATAACACGTTTTTTGATATTACGGCGACTTTCTCCAATTACCTCCATTGCATAAGCAATATTTTCATAAACGGTTTTCTTTGGTAACAGTTTATAATCTTGGAAGACAACCCCAACACTACGACGTAGGAGAGGGACATCTTTCTTTTTAATTTTAACCAGATTAAAACCAGCAACAGATAAGCTTCCTTTTTCGATTTTTACTTCGCGATACAAAGAACGAATAAAGGTTGATTTCCCAGCTCCTGACGGACCTACGATATAGGCAAATTCTCCTGGTTGAATGCTGACCGAAACACCACGTAGGGCAGTCGTTCCGTTGTCGTATTTTTTGACGACATCTCTCATTTCAATGATTGACATGTGAGTTCCTTTCTATCTTAGCTGATTCGCCACTTGAGATAAGCATCGATAAAACCATCTAGGTCTCCGTCCATAACCTTATCTACCTGCGCAACTTCAAAGCTAGTTCGGTGATCTTTTACCATAGTATATGGCGTGAAAACATAAGAACGAATTTGACTTCCCCATGTGATTTCCTTTTTCTCACCCTTGAGAGAATCTACTTCCGCAGCTTTCTTTTCTTGCTCCATTTGATAGAGCTTAGCCTGTAACATCTTCATGGCACGATCTCTATTTCCATACTGGGTACGATCCACCGTTGATTGGACAACAATTCCAGTTGGAATGTGGGTTAAACGTACACCTGTTGAAACCTTGTTGACGTTTTGTCCACCGGCACCACCTGAACGGAAGGTATCCATCTTGATGTCATCTTCCCGGATTTCCACTTCAATGGTATCGTCCAACTCAGGCATTACTTCTACAGATGTGAAAGAGGTATGGCGACGTTTAGCAGAGTCAAATGGTGAGATTCGCACCAAGCGGTGAACACCCATTTCTGACTTGAGAAGACCATAGGCATTAGGCCCTTCAAATGATAGGGTTACTGACTTGATGCCAGCTTCATCTCCTGCTTGGTAATCCAATACTTCCACTTTAAAGCCTTTAGCATTTCCATAGCGAGTGTACATACGAAGCAACATATCACCCCAGTCCTGAGCCTCAGTACCACCGGATCCTGGATGGATTTCCAAGATGGCATTGTTGTGGTCATAAGGTTCTGACAAGAGTAGAGTCATCTCGTAGCTGGTCATCATCTTATCAAGTTCTGATAACTGTTCAACCAATTCTTCATGCACCGACTCATCTTCAGCTAAAAAGTCTAATAAAATTTCGACTTCATCCTGCAACTCTTCCATTTTGTGGAAGGTGCTGTAGGTGTTTTTTAATTCATTTAATTCTTGCGACGTTTTTTGGGCCGCGATATTATCGTTCCAAAAATCAGGTTCTGTCATCTTGTTTTCCAAGATGGCAATCTCTTCCTCTAGACCTTCTAGGTCAAAGAGACCCCCTGAAAGAAGCTAATTTTTCACGATTTGCGTCAATTTTCTGACGAATTACTGAAATGTCCATAAATACTCCTTTTTTACATCATTTCATTATAGCATATTTTATCATTTCTTTCCATCTTTTGCTCTAATCCACTTTTCATGAAAAAAGAGGTAACTTCTCAAAGTAACTTCCACTTGGCTGGTCAAAGTGGAAATTAGTCTAAAACGGATTTTTATGGTGGAATTAAGTGTAAGACGTTTGAGTTAGAAATGAGGTCTACTATGACAAAAAAGAAA